>JAISWN010000335.1 GCA_031271075.1 Treponema sp. | reverse complement strand
TCTCCCATAAGCGCGTGGATTTCTCCCTTTTTCAGCGTAAAGTGTACATCATCAAGCGCCTTAACACCGGGGAAGGTCTTTGTAACGCGCCGTAGTTCAAGGATATAGTCCGTTTTTTCGTCCGCCACACCCGCCCCCTGTCCTGTCTTCCCGCAGCCGATCATAGGTCCCCGGTTCCTTAGGGCTTTAAAATAATCCTATTGTACCATAGCAAGGATTTACCTGGATTTTTATAGTACCACCTGCTTTTGACCGAGTCAATGAAAGATCCGCCTTTTTTTCAAAAAACCCACCAGGGTGACTGACACCGGGAAGCCGAAGCACAGCAGGTCCGACCCTTCGGCACGAATCAACAACCTCGCCCTGAAGTCGAACCTGCGGTTCGGCGAGGTATGTTGTTCTCCCGAAGTGGTTGCACTCAGGAAACCCTGGGCAGGCCCCTGGCCGACATGCTCCTGTCCTTCGCCCTGTTCAGATGGGCCTACCAGTCGCCGATAAAACGGGCCCCCTTCTACCATGCCCATCATTTCAGTTCCGAGTGTTGGGCCGTTGATACCGCGTTTACCGACAAAGCCGTCAGCGGGGCGCTGAAATCAATCGGGGAAAACCGTGGACTGGTCATGACCTGGCTTAAAGGGTTATTACCGGAATCCGCAGATCGGGAATCGTTCCTCTGGGCGGAAACATCGTGGATGTGGCGGCGATACACTACGGCCCGATATTGAACATCGTATACCCCAGCGTGGGAACCGCACTGCCCAGGGTAACGGTGAGAGCCACACCGCTGCCGCCGGGGAAGGAGAAGACCAAAGGGCCGATGGAGGTTACCGCCGGGAGGTTCACCGTGGTCAGGGCGGCGCAGCGGGTAAAGGCGCGGTTACCGATGGATGTTATCGCCGCAGGCAATGTTACCGCACCCTTTGCGCTAAACTTGACCCACCGGCAACGATTTGATTACCTGTCTTTTAAAATTTTTGACCACGAAGGCGAATAAGGCGCAGAAGGAAGGAAAAATGAAGGCCCCCCATATTCCATTCCTTATTCGCCTTCTTCGCCTTTGTGGTGAATTTCTTGCCATTTGTGGGTCAAGTTGAGCCTTTGCGCCGGGGTACAAAATCAGGGTGTTGGCGGCCTTATTCAATAACATACCGCCCTGGCCCCTATATTTGGAATTGGCGGTATCGGCCTGTAGTGACGCCAGGCGTGCGGAACCAAAAACCGTATGGTTTTGGGGTTTTCAGAGTTGCAACGAAACTCCGGCATCTCTCCACAGGGGACCGTGGTGTCTTTCAGACACCGTTGCGGGGTTTTAGGGGCGGAGCCCCTAGGAGAGGGGGGGGCCGGAAGCCACCGGACCCGGCCAGGGGCCGGGGAGGAGGCTGGAGGCAGGGGGGAGACGAGCCAGCGAAGCTGGCGGTCCCCCCTATAAAAAAGGCGCGGCCCTATTCCTTCCAGTGGCCGGCTTTGCGGATTTTCTGGTTGCGGTAGCGGACGAGGACGGAGGGGTTGCGGCTGGAGAGGTTCGCCAGGTCTTTGACGAGGGTGGCTTTGATGCGGGCCGCCACGGCGTTGGGGTCGTCCTGGGCGCCGCCCGGGGGTTCGTTGATGACGCCGTTGATGACTTTGAACTCCAAAAGGTCCGCGCTGGTGATGCGCATCATGGCGGCGGCGTCTTTGGCGCGGCTGGAGTCCCGGAGCAGGATGGAGGCGTAGCCTTCCGGGCTGATGACGGAGTAGATGGCGTTTTCCAGCATGTAGATCTTGTCCCCCACGCAGAGTCCCAATGCGCCGCCGGAGCCTCCCTCGCCGATGATGACGCAGAGGATGGGGGTTTTAAGCTGGCTAAAGTCCCGGAGGTTCCGGGCGATGGATTCCCCTATGCCCCGCTCCTCCGCCCCAAGCCCCGGATATGCCCCGGCGGTATCAATAAAGGTAACGATGGGACGGTGGAATTTTTCCGCCTCCCGGGCCAGGCGCAGGGCCTTGCGGTAGCCTTCGGGGTTCGCCATGCCGTGGTTGCGCCGGACGTTCTCCTTGAGGCTGCGGCCCTTCTGGTTTGCCAGGATGGTGACGGGTCTGCTGTTGAGGAAGGCCAGGCCGCCCACGATGGCCGGATCGTCCCCAAAGGCCCGGTCTCCGTGGAGTTCGATAAAATCCTCGAATATCCGGTTGATGTAATCCAGGGAGTAGGGCCGGTCGGGGTGGCGGGCCAGTTCCACCCGTTTCCAGGTGCTTTCCACCTTGGAGCCCGCCAGGAGCCTCGCCTCGATCAGATCCAGTTCTTTGCCCACGTTGATCCCCGATTCCTGCATCAGTCTCTTCAGTTCCCCAACTTTCTTTTGCAGTTCCCCCATATCCACCTTAGATTCCTCCATTTCAGACCTCCCCGGCCCTGGTTCCGGCCACGGATCCGTGCAGGTCGATAAGCCGGGCCAGGGTCCGGCGTTGATCCTGCCGCCTGACGATAAGATCCACGAAGCCCTTTTCCAGTTGGAATTCCGCCCGCTGGAAACCCTCCGGCAGGGTTTGGCGGATAGTCCCCTCGATAACCCGGGGGCCCGCGAAACCGATGAGGGCGCCGGGCTCCGCCAGGGTAACATCCGCCAGCATGGCGAAAGAGGCGGTAACCCCCCCGGTGGTGGGATCGCAGAGGATCACGAAGAAGGGAAGGCCCGCCTTGTCCAGTTCCGCCGCGGCGCTTGAGGTCTTGGCCATCTGCAAGAGGGAGAAGATACCCTCCTGCATCCGGGCGCCGCCGGAAGTGGTGTAGATCACCAGGGGAAGCCTCTCTTCCGCCGCCTTCAGCATGGCCCGGCTGACCTTTTCCCCCACCACGGAACCCATGGAACCTCCCATAAAGTTGAAGGACATGAGGGCGAGGATCAGGGGCCGGCCCTCGATGGAACAGGAGCCGGTGATCACCGCGTCTTTCATCCGGGCTTTCAGTTCCGCCTCCGAAAGTTTCTCCTCGTAACCGGCCAGATCGATGGGATTGAGGGAACTGAGATTGGCGGAGAATTCGGCAAAAGATCCCGGATCGGTAAGGTACCGTATCCGCTCCCCCGGTTCCATCCGGTAATGGGCGCCGCAGCCGGGGCAGGTCTTGAGGGCCTCGTCAATCTGGGCCTGGGTATACTCGACCCCGCAGGACGGGCAGGGAACGGTCTTCGTTAAGGGCATCTTCGCCTCCTCAGGTATCGTATCATGTTTCCTCGGCGATGCGGCCGGCCACGGCGCCGTAGTAGGCGGCCCCGAAGCTGCCGGAGCGGAATACCCCGTCCCGGATGATCCAGCGCTGCTGTTCCCGGTTGGTTTTTATCCCCTCTATGCTGAGTTCCCCCAGGGCCCGGTCCATCCGCGCCAGGGCTTCGTTGCGGTTGGGGGCGTGGACGATGAGCTTTGCCACCATGGAGTCGTAGTTGGGGGGGACCTGGCAGCCCCCGTAGAGGAACGAGTCGAAGCGTACCCCCGGCCCGCCGGGGATGTCCAGACGGCTTACCCTGCCGGGGGAAAGGGCGTTGATCCGGCACTCTATGGCCCAGCCGCTGATCGGCGCCTCCCCGGCTTCAAGCTCTATGCGGCCCTGGGTGCAGGCAAGGATCTGCTGGCGGATAATATCGGCGCCGGTGACGAATTCGCTTACCGGGTGTTCCACCTGAACCCGGGCGTTGACCTCCATGAAGTAGAAGTTCTCCCCTTCCACCAGGAACTCAATGGTTCCCGCCCCCCGGTAGCCCAGTTCCCCGAACATCCTGACCGCCCCTTCGGCCATGAGCCGCCGCATTTCCCCGTTTACCCCCGGAGAAGGGCTTTCCTCGATGAGTTTCTGGTGGTTTTTCTGAACCGAACAGTCCCGTTCCCCCAGAACCGCCACCTTGCCCGCCCCGTCGGAGAGGATCTGGAGTTCCTCGTGCCGGGGCTTTTCCAGGTAGCGTGCGATAAAGCCCCGCCCGTCGGCGAAATTGGCCTCCGCCTCAGCCCGGGCGATGCTCAGGTTTTCCGCCAAATCCTCCGGGGCGCGGACGATACGCATGCCCTTGCCGCCGCCGCCCGCCGCCGCTTTGACGATCACCGGGAAACCCAACCCGGCCGCGGCTTCCCCGGCCAGGACAGGGTCGCAAACCGCCTCCCCGGTTCCGGGGGTAACGGGAAGACCGAAGCGCCGGGCCGTGTCCCTGGCCCGAACCTTGTCGCCCAGGAGTTCTATGATCCCCGGATCGGGGCCGATGAAGAGGAGGCCCTTTTCGGTAACCAGCCGGGCGAAAGCGGCGTTTTCCGAGAGGAAACCTACCCCCGGGTGGATCGCCTGGCAGTCTGTATTGAGGGCCGCCATGATCAGGTTTTCCCGTACCAGGTAGCTCCGGGCGGAAGGCGGGGGGCCGATGCAGACCGCCTGATCCGCAAGCCTTACCGGGAGGCTTTCCGCGTCGGCGGTGGAATAAACCGCCACGGTTTCTATCCCCATCTCCCGGCAGGCGCGGATGATCCGCACCGCTATCTCCCCCCGGTTGGCGATGAGTATCCGCTGGACAGGATGGCCGGAGGTTCCGGAACCCGGCATACCGGGCGTTTTCGGCTGGGCCAAGACAGCTCCCTAGATCCGTTTGACCTCAAAGAGGATCTGGCCGTACTCCACCAGATCCCCCGGCGCGGCTTTTACCGAAAGTATCCGGCAGTCGAATTCCGCCTCCAGGTGATTCATCATCTTCATGGCCTCAAGGATACAGAGGGTGTCCCCCGCCTTGACTTCGGAACCGGCCTTGACAAAGGGAGGCGCGTCGGGACCGGGGGCCGCGTAGAAGGTGGCCACGATGGGGCTGGTAATGTTTTCAAGACCCGAATCCGCCGGGCCGCCGGGGCTGACCGGAAGCCTCAGCCGGACTCCCGCGTCCGGCCCGCCCGCCGCCGAAGCTCCGCCGCCCGGAACCGCGCTTGCCGGGGCCGAGCCCCGAATGAAGGCCCCTTCCTTCCGCAGGGAGAGGCTGGCGCCGCCGTCGTCAAATTTCAGTTCCGCCATATCCGCGGCGGCGAATTTATCTATCAGGGTTAGGATGAATTGTTCGGTCATACAGATACGATCCCCCATACCGATACGATCCCCGAAGGGTCAATGTCCGCGCTGTAATCGATCCCCTCCACATCGAAACCGTGGGCCTCAAGGAAGTCATGGCGGAAACCTTCCACATCCGTGACGCTCAGTACGTTGTCATCGGTTACCGTATCCATCAGGGCAAGGACGGCCCGCTGCACATCCTCCCTCATTTCCCAGTCGTCTATGCGGATCCGGCCTTCGCCGTCCACCGGAACCTTGCCGCTATCCTCCCCGGCCGCGGGGCTGTAGAGCCTGTCCCGGTAAAGCCGGACGATCTGTTCAATGCAGCCTTCGTGGAGCCCCTTTTCCTTCATCACCTTGAAGAGGCAGGAGACGTAGAAGGGGATCACGGGAATAACCGCGCTGGCCCGGGTTACCAGGGCCTTGTTCACCGAGACCCAGGCATGGCGGGATGTCCCTCCTCCGGTTTCGGCAAAGCGCCGGTTGATGTCCCGGCCTGCCCGCTCCAGGTCTTCCTTGGCCCTGCCGATGGTGCCGTTTTTGTAGATCGGCCAGGAAAGTTCCGGGCCGACGTAGGTGTAGGCCACGGTCCGGGCGGCCGGGCCAAGGACCCCCGCCTTATCCAGGGCCTGGATCCACAGTTCCCAGTCCTCCCCTCCCATCACCTTTACGGTGTGGGCAATTTCCTCCTGGCCGGCGGGTTCCGCCCCGGAGTTGACGATTTTGGCGCTCATCATGTCGATGGTCTTTCCCGCGTAACTTTGGCCGATAGGCTTGATCACCGAACGGTACAGCGCCCCGTCTTTCGGGTCGGTTCGCACCGGGGAGGCCAGGGAGTAGATGACCAGGTCGATTTTGGGGGGGATATTGGCCTCAGCCGCCGCTTCCCGTACCGCCGGGATGGCTTTTTCCTTCATTTCGGCGGAGAAGGCGTCCCCGTCCAGGGTTTTGGAAACCAGCCCCGCCCTGGCCGATTCGGCCTGGAAGCTCAGGTTGTTGTAGAAACCGGGGGTTCCGGGCTTGGAGGCGCTGGCCGGCTTCTCGAAGGAGATCCCCAGGGTGGCCGCCCCGTAGCCGAAGGCCGCGGCGATCCGGCTGGCAAGACCGTAGCCGGTGGAACAGCCGATGATCAGGGCCAGACGGGGGCTGCCAGGAGGCGCCGCTCCGGCTGCCTCCGCCGGCGTCTTCCCCCCGGCCAGGGTTTTCCTCACGTATTCAATCTGGTTCCGCACCGATTTGGCGCAGCCTCCAGGGTGGCTGTTGATACAGATGTTGTTCCGTACCATGGGTTTAATAACCATATTCGTTCTCCATAGTTAGTGTACCTAGACTTTCGGGGCCGGGCCTACCAGGGCCATCCATTCCGCTTCCGCGGCCAGATCGTCCCCCACGTAGGCTTTTCCCGCCTGCTTGATCATCCTGGGGGAGACCCGCAGGTTTTCTATTTCCAGCCGGACCTCGTCGCCCGGGCGCACCTGGCGGCGGAACTTTACCTTGTCCACCGTGGCGAGGAAAAAAAGGGCGTCCCCTCCCAGGATGCCAAGTTTCCGCAGCCCCGCTCCGCCGGCCTGGGCCATGGTTTCCACCAGGATCACCCCCGGCGTTACCGGGTATTGGGGAAAGTGCCCCTGAAAGAAAAAATCCTTTTCGGTAAACACCCGCTTCGCCACGATCCGGTCTTCTCCGGCGCTGACAATCTCGTCCGCAAACAGAAAGGGCTCCCGGTGGGGAAGCAGTTCCTTAATTTCAGTCATACCCTCGATCATACCCTCAGTCATACCCGCCTCGATCATACCCGCTCCTGAATCAGTATCCCTTGAATACTACCACCCCGTTGTGGCCGCCGAAACCCAGGTTGCCCGAGGCGGCGGCCCGGATCTCCCCGTACTGGGCATGGTTGGGCACGTAGTCCAGATCGCAGGCGGGGTCCGGATTTTCCAGGTTGATGGTGGGGGGAAAGAAACCTTCCCGGATGGCCAGGATACAGGCAATGGCCTCAAGGCCGCCGGAACCGGCGACACAGTGGCCGGTCATGCTCTTGATGCTGGAGATCTTCAACCTGCAGGCATGATCCCCAAAGGCGTATTTGATCATCTTAGTTTCGGCAGGATCGTTAATTTTCGTGGCCGTGCCGTGGGCGTTGTAGTACCGGATATCCTCCGGCCCCAGCCCCGCGTCTTCCAGGGCCAGTTTTATCGCCCTGCCGCCTCCCTCCCCCGAGGGATCCGGGGAAGTGATGTGGTAGGCGTCGGCGGTACAGCCGTAGCCG
>JAISWN010000328.1 GCA_031271075.1 Treponema sp. | reverse complement strand
GGAATGGTCGTATGAACGGTCTCCATATCGGCGCTGAAGGCCCAGCCAATGACTTTCCGGTCATAAAGGTCAAGTACCACCGTCAGATATACCCAGCCACCCACCGTGCGCAGATACGTGATGTCCGACACCCATTTCTCCCCGTCCCGGTCGGCCTGAAACTCCCGGTTCAGGATGTTTTCGCACACCGGAAGCCCGTGGTCCAGTTATTGGAACAGGGGTTACACGGTGGATCAGCTTGAACGGATGAGTCCCGGTGGTTCTCCGAATCCCGCTTCGTAAAGTTAGTAGTGAGAACTTGAAGACTTTCTCTTAACTCCCCCCTCCTATGACTGAGTAGTTACAAAATTTTGTTTTTCGGAAGAATTTTGACAATCCATTAAACCAAAACCCTTGTTCCGCGCCCTATATAGGGTATGAAACATCTGTTGATCATAGTGGCTCTGTTTTTGGCCGGCTGCGGGGAACCGATCCTGGATTTAGGCTTCGATCTGGCCGCGCCGACCGTCCCTCCGGCTTGGGAGGAAATGCTGGGGCCTCCCGCCTGGCGTGTCCAGTGGATTAACCGGCGGGGGGAATGGGAAGTCATGGAAACCAGCCTTTCCCAGGAGGGAACCGTCGGGCAGATAGAGGTTTCCGGGCAGGCCGGTACCACCGGATCCGGTTTGGGGAGGATAGATCTGCCCGTTTCAGGGGTGGTCCCGGTTCTGGCCTGGCCCTTTTGGCCGGATCTGGGCATCCTTCCCGGGGATTTCCACCCCGCCGGGGCGATTTTTCCCTTCGATGTATCCGGCGGGGATCTGATCCTTAGCTGGGAGGGCGGGGTGGCGGCCTTTTTTTACCGTTCCCTGGCTGAAGCCGCCGGAACCGGCTCTTCCAAGGCAGCCCTCAGGCGGCCCGGGAATTTCGACTGGCCCCGGTTCAGGGAACTGCTCCGGGATCCGGCCCTTAAAGAATCCTTCCGCGCCGATCCCTGGACTGCCGATTGGGAACTCATCGCCAGGGAAACGGTAGAATCGGGCTTTGAAAAGCGGAGGCTTGTTTCCGCTGTCCGGAATGAATTGAGCGTTCCCGTCCACCCGGGCCCCTGGATAAGCGCCTCTCCTTTTCCGGCGCCTCTCTTTTTTGGGGAAGATCCCCCGGTGTTCCCCGCGCCTCCGGGCATTGAACCTGATGCATGGTATTCCGCAGAAGGCATCCTGCGCTGCGCCGGAAACGCCTGGATATTCATCCCCTGGGAGGGTGCCGGGAGTCCGTGAGGCTTGCGGGCCCGGAACGGGGGCGCTGTCAAAGTTTCCACGGAAACCTATAGCCCCTTGCCCCCGGTATTCAGTCAAGTCCCACAGGCTCCTAGCGCCGCCAGGAACGGAGGGGGTTTATACCCAGGCGGAAGAGGAAGTAGAGCCAGGCGAAGCCGAAGCCTGCCAGGTGGGTAAGGTGGGCGATCCTGCCGTCAGGACCGGTGATGGAGAAGAACAGTTCCAGGGCGGTAAAGCCCAGCACCAGGACCGGGGCGCGGAGGGGAAGGATGCCCCAGATGTAGATGACCGCGTTGGGGAAGAACACCGCGTAGGCAAGCAGCACCGCGAAGACTGCCCCGGAGGCGCCCAAGAGAACGATAAAATAGCTGCCGGTAAGGTAGTAAACGGCAAAGGAAAAAACCCCCGCGAGGATCCCGGTAACCAGGTAAAAAAGCAGGAATTCCTTGCTCCCCATCTGTCTTTCCACCTGGGAGCCGAAGATAAAGAGGGCAAACATGTTGAAGAAGATATGGCTGAACCCGTCGTGGAGGAACATGTAGGTTAAAAAAGTCCAGAAGCTATGGTTTATCCTTACCGCGGCGGGTATCATGGCGAAACGGTTGAGAATCCAGCGCTGCCCGAAGACCTGTTCCGCGAAAAAAACGAGGATATTGATGCCGATAAGCCACAGAACCGCGCCGTTGTAACTGTAGCGGAAGGGCCGCCGTAATGGATTCATGCTTCTAACATACGATTCCCCGGCTCCAGGGTCAACCTAAGGCCTAAAAGCCGGGGCGGGTAAGATGATCCCGGACCGAAGGTTCAGGTTTTGGGAAACGATCCGGACTGCTGCAATCCGGCGAAAAGCCCGGTAAAAATTCCCCCAGGACGCGCCGGTAGTCTTCCACCGTCCCGGCCTGGACGAGCTTGTTCCGCAGAGCCGCGCTGCCGGGCAGGGCAGGACAGCCCGCGCCGCCTTTGGTGTAGGCGCAGAAGTGCTTCCGCATCTCCCGGCAGGCCTTTTGTTCCCCCAAATCCCGGACCAGGCGTTCCAGGTGGCGGAAGCCCGCTCCGATCCGTTCCTCCGCCGGGACGGGGGTGTAGGAGCCTGTCAGGAGGAGGGCCCGGGTTTCCCGGAAGATGAAGGGGTTCCCCATGGCGCCCCGGGCGAACATAACCGCGGCGCAGTCGGTTTCCCGGAGCATCCGCTCCGCATCCTCCGGCACGAAGAGATCCCCGGAGCCGGTAACCGGAACCGGAAGCCGGGAAACCAGATCGGCGATCTGGGTCCAGTCGCCCCGGCCGCCGTAGTTCTGGGTTCGGGTACGGGGATGCAGGCTTACCATGGCGGCCCCGGCCTCGGTGGCGGCGCGGGCGCATTCCCGGTAATTGAGGGAGTCCGAATCCCAGCCGGAACGGATCTTGATGGTAACCGGTATGCCCCCCAGAGAGCGGCGGGACGCCCGGACCGCCGCCTCTACCACCCGGCCCAGGTTGGCGGGGTTCCGCATCAGGGCCGAACCGGCCCCGGTTTTTACCACCTTGGGAACCGGGCATCCTGCGTTGATGTCCAGGATCGCGGGCCGCCAGGAGCCGAGCAGGGCCGCCGCCGCCTCTATCCGCGCCGAGTCCGCGCCGAAAAGCTGCACGGCGTAAGGTTCCTCGTTGTCCGCCCGGCGCAGCAGGGCGTTTACGGGGTGGGGATCCGCTTCCGGCTTAAGATCAGGCCGGGATCGGATCACCGACTCGGCGGAGACCAGTTCGGTAAAGGTAAAATCCGCCCCTTCCTCAACGCAGATGGAGCGGAAGCAACGGTCAAAGTAGTCCGCCACCGGGGCGAGGAAAAGGTTGCCCCCCAGCTCCAGGGCGCCGATTTTAACCGGCCGGTACAGCAGGGGAGTAGCGGAAGACGCCGGAGGCGGCTGGAGCGGAGGGGGGACGGACAAGAATATCTCCCTATACCGGCTTTTGTACGGTAACAGTCCCCCCTTCAAAATTACTCAAGGGGCAGGCCGAAGAACCGGTTTGAATTCTCCCAGAGCGCCGCGGCCAGTTCCTCCTCGTCTATTTCCAGCATCCCTGCCAGGAAACGGGCGGTGATAGGGAGGTACTTGGGCATGTTCCGCTTGCCCCGGTAGTCCGCGGGAACCATGAAGGGGCTTTCGGACTCGATGAGGATCCGGTCCAGAGGCAGCACTTTGACGGTTTCGTGGAGGTTCCTGGCGTTCCGGTAGGTCAAATTCCCCGCGAAGGAGAAGTAGAGGTTCAGTTTCAGGGCTTTTTTCGCGTACTCCGCGTCTTCCGAGTAGCAGTGGAGTACCCCGCCCCGGGGGGGGAGCCGGTCTTTCAGGATGTCCATTACGTCGTGCCCCGCGTCCCGGTTGTGGATGATCACCGGCATATTGAGCCGGGCGGCCATATCAAGCTGGGTGATGAAAAGCTCGATCTGGGAGTTTTTGTCCCCGAATTTGCGGTAGTAGTCCAGGCCGATCTCCCCTATGGCCGCCACCCGGGGCAGTTTGACGCTCTGCTCAACGATCTGCGCCCAGTCCTTCCCCGGATTTTGCACCTCCGAGGGGCTTACTCCCACCGAATGGTACACATTGGCGGCGGATTTGAGGTTGTTATATACCGCGGCGAAATCATGAAGGCTATTGCAGATGGATACAATCCGGGTTACCTGGGCCTGGCGGGCTTCCTGGATGACAATGAGCTGCTCAATAGGGTCTTCGACAACCAAACCCACATGGGCATGAGTATCAAAATACTGCATGGCTTAGTCCAAAAAGAAAAGTATGTTTTTTATTCCAAACTGGATATTATTTATCATAACACACCTTTTTTTAGGAGTCAACAAAAACATCGGCGTAAAACCCGGCAATCCCCCTTGCGGCCATCCTGTTTCCGGTATAGACCATATACGAGAGTGCGCGGCTCCGGGCGTGAATCCGGGCTTAGTACCCGAATTTTTAAGTTTTAGGAGAATGAGTATGGCACGGCCGGTAACTATTTTTTCGGGACAGTGGGCGGATCTGCCCTTCGATACCCTGTGCGGGAAGATGAAATCTTTTGGCTACGACGGCATTGAGATTGCCTGCTGGGGGGATCATCTGGATCCCCAAAAAGCCGCTGCCGATCCTTCCTACGCGGAGGGCCGCAAGGCTATTCTGGCGAAGCACGGCCTGAAGTGCTGGGCCCTGAGCGGGCACCTGATCGGCCAGTGCGTGGGGGATCTCTGGGATCCCCGGCTGGACGGTTTCGCGCCGGCCCGTCTTGCCGGAAAGCCGGAGGAGATCCGGGAATGGGCTGTCGGGGAGATGAAGCTTATCGCCCGGGCGGCCCGGAACATGGGGGTGGATGTGGTTAACGGCTTTATGGGAAGCCCGGTCTGGAAGTACTGGTACTCCTTCCCCCAGACAAGCCGGGAGATGATCGACGGGGCGTTTAAGGAGATTGTCCGGCTCTGGTCTCCCATTTTTGACGAATTCGACCGGCAGGGGGTGAAATTTGCCCTGGAGGTACACCCCACGGAAATCGCCTTTGACTACTACACCGCCCAACGGCTCCTTGAGGAATTCGACTACCGGCCTACCCTGGGCTTCAACTTTGACCCTTCCCACCTGCAATGGCAGGGGGTAAACCCGGTGCTTTTCCTGCGGGACTTTGCCGGCCGGATCTACCACGTTCACATGAAGGACGCGGCGGTCACCCTGGACGGCAGGGCGGGGATACTGGGCTCTCACCTGGAATTCGGCGACACCCGGCGGGGCTGGAATTTCCGATCCCTGGGCCACGGGGACGTGGATTTTGAGAATATTATCCGGGAACTCAACGCCATAGCCTACCAGGGCCCCCTTTCGGTGGAGTGGGAAGATTCGGGCATGGATCGGGAATACGGGGCCAGGGAAGCCTGCGAATTTGTCCGCAGGGTTGACTTTCCCCCCTCGGAACTGGCCTTCGACAGCGCCCTGAAGAAAGAGTAAGGGTAACCATTCAGCCGCAAAAGACGCTTGCGGTAAGAGCCGTGGGCGGGTACACTGCTAGCATGACCAGGGGTATATTAGTTGTGGGAAACGAGTCGCCCCTTGTTTCCGCGGTAGCCGCCGAGGCCGCAAAGAGAGTCTCCCGCTTCGCCTTCGTCCTTATCCCCAACCGGCTGTCCGAGCAGTCAAGGAACGACAGCCTCCTGCAGGCGGCGGGCCGGCCTTCCCGGCGTGAAATACCGTCAAGCTTCCGTTTCGCCGCGCCCCCCCGGAAGGAAGCGGGGACGCTGGGGCTGAAAACCGAAACGCCGCACCCGGCGGCGGAGTCCGGGGAGCCTGAGGATCCGGTGGTCTCCCTGCAATGGAACCCCGGAAGCCCCATCGCTGCCCGCACCCTGATCCTCTCCGCGGAAAACCGGCTGGAACGCATTGATAACGCCATACTTGTCTGCACCCCTCCGGCCTTCCGCAAGCCAGCCGCGGAGCTTCCCCCGGCGGATATCGACATCATGATAAATGATCATGTGAAAGGCTGGTTCTTTCTGGTTCGGGAACTGGCCGCCCTTTTCCACACCCGGAAGTCCGGCGCCCTGGCCCTGGCGCTTTCCGATCTCAACGTCGGCGGGGTCAACGAGGCCGCGCCGGATCTGCTGGGGCCGCCGGCGGCCGCCGCTTTTCGCGCCTTTGCCCAATCCCTGCTTTCCTGCGCCGGAAACGAGCCCTACCTGACTATGGGCTTTTCCTCCACCGAGATAGGCGAGGAAGGGGACTTTGCCGCCTTTATCTTCAAACTGATTGACGAGGGTAACCGGCGCAACAACGGCAAGTGGCACAAGCACGGCCGGCTGGGCTTTTTCAGGTAAAGTACGCCACCCCGGCCCGGAAGATCCGCTGCTCCTTGTTCCCCGGAATGTTGACATGCACGTATGGCCCCCGCCGCTCCGAGTGCCCCATCTTCCCCAGTACCCTGCCGTCGGGGCTGCTGAGCCCCTCAATGGCAAAGTCCGATCCGTTGGGATTGTCCGGCTCCCCCAGGGCGGGGCGGCCTTCGGCGTCGGCGTAACAGAAGGCCGCCTGGCCGGTTTTGAAGAGGGCTTCCCCCTCTTCCCTGCCGATGACCAGCCGGCCTTCCCCGTGGCTCACCGGGAGAACATGCATTGCGCCGGGCTCCTCCAGGCTCAGCCAGGGGGAGAGGGTGGACATGACCCGGGTGCGGACCATCCG
>JAISWN010000298.1 GCA_031271075.1 Treponema sp. | reverse complement strand
CATGGTGGTAAACTACGACCTGCCGGTGGAATCGGAAAACTATGTCCACCGGATCGGCCGTACCGCCAGGGCGGGAAAGACCGGCAGGGCCGTTACCCTGGCAAGCGAACAGGATGTATACGAGCTTCCCAGTATTGAGAAGTTCATCGGTAAGAAGATACCCTCGGAAATCGCCGGGGGGGAACTCTACGGGGAGGACAAAAGCGCCGGTATGCGGATCCACACCGAATTCTTTGGGGGTGAATCTTTCGGCGGCGGCCGGGACCGGCGGGATCGGGAGGACCGGCGCGGGGAAGGCCGGGACCGGGCCAGGGGCGGCGAGGCTTCCCGAAGCCCGGCACACCGGGACGGGGACAAGCGCCGGGACGGCGGGCGCCATGCCGGCGGAGACCAAGCCGGTAAAAGCCGGCACGGAAACCCGGACCAGGAGCGCCGGGGCCGCCGGGATGATGGCCGGGAGGGAAGGCGGGATCAGCGCGAGGCCGCCGGATCAAACCGCGGCGCCGGCGGGGAGGACATCTCCAAGCTCTCCTTCGAGCAGCGGATGGCCTACTACAAACAGAAATACGACAAAGACAAGCCCTCCCCGGACAGGGATTCCCGGAAAGGGGAACGCGGAGGCCGCCGGAAGGAGCCGATCCGTGGAACGGAAGCGGCGTCCCGGCCCCGGCAGGAAAAGAGCGCCCGCAGGGGCGGGCAAGGCGGGCAGCGGCCGGCCCCCGCCGTTACGGGCAAGGCCCCGGCCCCGGCAGGAGCGCCGGCTAAGCCCCCTTCCCCGGAAAAAAGCCCCGCCGGGAAGGGCCTGGTGGGACGTATTCTGGGAATCTTTCGGAAGAAAAAGTAGGGCGGGCCTTGTTTACCCGGTTATAACCGGGCAAGCCATTGAAAATTGTTCAGAAACTTCAGTTTCTGTCGAACCGAAGGTTCGCCAACAACCGCTGAAAGACTTTCTGCTTGAACCGCCGGGGTTTTAACAGATTAGCGTAAATAGACCCTGTAAGCCATTTGATTCGTATTGAGGGTTTCATACCCCGCCGAACCTTCGGTTCGAGCTTTGCCGCGGGGTTGGTTGATTATCTTGACAAATAATACAACTTATGTATAGTAATAATAGGGGGTTAAAGGGATGGCAAGAGCAGGAGAGACGGCGGAGGGATTGGGTTACGACAAGGTGTGGGCGATGTTCCGGGAGATAGCCGAGCGGCAGGCGGAGACGGACAAGCAGATCAAGGAACTATCGAAAGAGGCTGACCGGCGGCAGGTGGAGACGGTCCTCCAGATGCAGGAGACGGACCGGAAGATGCGGGAGACAGACCGGAGGATGCGGGAGACGGACCGGATTGTCAAGGAACTATCGAAAAACATAGGGGGGCTCAACAACGCATTTGGGAAATGGGCGGAAGAGCTGGTGTCGGCGAAGCTGTGGGAGAAGTTCAATGGGATAGGGTACAGGTTTACCCATGGGGGGCCGATGAAGTTTTGGGAAAGGGGCCGGACGGTGGCGCAGGTGGACATCCTATTGGAGAATGGGGAGTATGCGATGCCGGTGGAGATAAAATCGGAGTTAAGCATAGGGGATGTGGACGTACACATAGTGCGGATAGAGAAAGTGAGGGAGCAGTTGGACAAGAGGGGAGACAAGAGGAAGCTGATAGGGGCGATGGCCGGGATGGTGGTAGCGGAGGGGGTAAGGAAGTACGCGCAGGGGAAGGGTTTGTATGTGTTGGAGCAGTCCGGAGACATGGTAGAGGTGGCGGAAGCGCCGGAAGGCTTTAAGGCCCGGGAGTGGTGAGGGGTTCTTCCGCCGGGAGGAAACAGGCGAAAAGGGAACAGGCTCACATATAATCACTCTTAATTTGTGGACCAAGTTTAGCATGTACAGGGGAATTTGGTGCTGTTGTAACACCTTTTTCCCATCGTTTCCGGACGCTGCGCGGTTCCCGGCTTTTTACAGCAGTTCCGTCCGTCCCGCCGCCTTGATCTGATCCACAATATCCCTGAGCCGCTGGCTTTCCCCTTTTTTCGTGATGAGCAGCGAGGGGGGAGACCCATCCCGGCCGGAGCGCAGGCTTACGATAAGCCCCTCCACGCCGGCCAGGGCTACCGGGATATCCGAGTCCACAAAACAATCCTTTGCCCCGGCGCTGTACACTTCCGATCCCGTATCCTTGAGGAGTTTTGCGTATTCGTCCCAGTTGCCGATGTCGGTCCAGTTGAAGCGGGCGGGTATCACCACGGTTTCCCGGCACTTCTCCGCCACCGCGTAATCAACAGAGATGCTTTTGGCTTCCCGGTAGGCGTCCCCAAGGCCGGGCCAGTTGTCGATCAGGGTGATGCCCTTTTCGGCGCGGCCCCCGCCGGGGAGGCCCAGTTTTTCAAAGGGGGCCAGCGCCTCCGGGGCGCTGCGGCGGAATTCCTCCAGCATGAAGGGGGTGGAAAAGGCGAACATCCCCGAATTCCAGTAGAAACGGCCGGCGGCGACAAAATTTTCCGCCCTGGCCCGATCCGGTTTTTCCCGGAAGGATCCCACCGCGAAAGCCCGTGCCTTGCCTCCCGCTTCTCCTTCCCCGGCGGCAGGGCAGGGCAGGGGATCCCCGGCTTCAATGTAGCCGTAACCGGTCTCCGGCCCCGTGGGGGGGATGCCGAAAACGGCAAGTTTTCCCTGCCGGGCAAAGTAAGCGGCGGCTTCCGCGTCGGCTTTGAACAGATCCAGGGGGCCGATGATGTGGTCGCTGGTAAGAACCAGGATGTTCCGGCCCTCTCCCGCGCTACGTTCCGCGTAGACCGTCCCGCAGGCAATAGCCGGAGCGGTATTCCTGGCCTCCGGCTCGGGGATAAGGATCATGCGTTTCTTTTCTTCTTCCCTAAAGGAAGCGCAGGCCGCCATCACATGGGGCGCGTGGCTTTTACCGGCGATAACGATAACCCTGCCGCCTTGCCCAGGGGTAAGGGCAAGGGCCCGTTCAAGGGCGCCGGAGAAGAAGCTTTTGCCGGCCTCCCCGGCTTCCCGGGAAAGGGGCAGGAACTGTTTGGGCCGCCTTGAATTGCTTGCCGGCCAGAGCCGGGTTCCCGATCCCCCGGCCATGATAATACAGTCGTCGAACATAGGGCCCTTAGTATATGCTTTTCCGCCTGTCTTCACAATCAGTAATTTTACACCTAAATCAACAACCCCTAACCAACAACCCCGCCCTGTACGGACCATAGCGTTGTACGTGACAAAACGAAAAATTAAGTGTATTCTTTAAAGTGTATACATTACTATGGCAACTTTATTAGAAAGACAAGAAGAAATATTAACGGTGAAATATATTGCCGATGTATTAAAAGCGCCGACAGCGGCCAATAATTTATCCGCGCCAAGGGGTTTTATGCGCGAAGCACAACAACTGGCGGGAACCTGCGGAATTTGTCTCCTCCTCCTCTGCCTTTTCTCCTGCGGCAGGAATTCGGGAACGAGAGTCCCCAAAGGGGAACTCACCGCCCATCAGGAATCCGCCGACCAGGCCCTTGAGGAAATAGCCCGGGAGGCACGGGAGACTCTGCCGGACTTCCTCCGCCGGCTCCGGAGCCCCCGGCCGGGGGACGGCAACTTCCGGGTCAAATATCCTTTCCCTGCCGGGGAAGGGAATGGCTTTGCCAGGGAACAGCTCTGGCTGCGGGATATAAGCTTCGAGGAGGGAAGCTGCTACGGTGTCCTTTCCAACAGTCCTTACTATACGAATCTTAAAAAAAAGGAGCGGGTCTCCATCGACATTGATCGGATAAGCGACTGGATGTATACCCGCAACGGCTTTATCGAAGGGGGGCGTTCCATCCGGTACCTTTTGGAGCAGATCCCCCTTCCGGACAGAACCGAAGGGGAACAGGCGCTGCTGGACATGTTCCGTTGACGCTGAGGGCTAAAGTGTGCTGTTATTTTGTAACTATTCAGTTGTCTGCGGGAGATAGCGTCGGTAACTTCGAGAAATTTGGGCGCATTTGCGGCGTAGAACGCCGCAAACCGGGCTTTCCGGGGCTCCGCTAAGCTCCGGCCCCGGCGCATTGCGCCGTGGCTGCTTCGCACCCCTCCAATCCCTTGCGCGGGG
>JAISWN010000176.1 GCA_031271075.1 Treponema sp. | reverse complement strand
TTCAGCCCGACATCATCGTGGTCTGCGATGCAAGGAAACTGGGTAAGGAAGGCTGCCGGGGAGCGCCGGATTTTGTAACCGAGATACTGTCCCCCTCGAACACGGCTGTGGAGATGCAGCGGAAGTTCAAACTCTACCGGCAGGCGGGGGTTCGGGAATACTGGGTGCTGGACCCGGAATCCAAGACCCTGCATACCCACCTTTTTGAAGAAGGCCGTATTCTGAGCCGTTTTTACGGCGCTGAGGAAACCGCCCCTGTAGAGATACTCCCCGGTCTGGAAATTGCCCTGGAGCCGGTTTTTGCGGAATAATACATCGAGTTGGCTAAATCCGTTCCCCAGTGTCTTTTAAGGCAAACCCGCAGACCGGGCTACCGGCGGCTCAAGGAGCCCAGTTCCTGCCGGGCCTGGGCCCGTACTGCCCGGGACCGTTCCGGGGCGCTGAGAATCGTGAGTATCCTCACCCCCGCTTCGCTTAAGGGAGGGCCTGAGAAGCGGCAGAGAGAGCCGGTAGCCGCCGCTATAGCCTTGAGAGTCTGTTCGTCTTTACTCTGCCCCAGGGCAAAGAGGGAGTTGGCAAAGGCCGACAGGGCGATTCCATCAGGATCGATGCCGACGCGGCCAAGGGCCTCCGCCGCCGCGGTCTTTACCAGGGGCTCCGGGTCGTTTTTGAAGACCTTAACCAGGAAGGGGATGGTCTCCCGGTTACCAAAAAGGGCCAGAAGCCGCAAGGCCCGGATACGGTAATCGAGATGGACCGGGGGAGGGGTGGAAAGCACGGGACCGGACACGGCCCCCGCCAGTCCCATAAGATCCGCCGTGTAGGCCAGTTCTTTGTCCCCCAGGGTTCCGGTGTCTACCGCGTTCCTGACGTTCCTCAGCCGCGTTTCCATTTCGGCGGTCTCCAGGCCGCCGGGAAGGGCCGCCCAGGGGGAAGGGGGAGGGTTTCCCGTACCGTAGAGCCCCTCCGGCGCGGGGCCGTAAAAGGATTGTTTCCGGGTTTTGACCCGCTCCTCAAGCCGGTAGGCGTAGAGTGTCCAGTCTTTGGCGCCTGAATACAGGTTTCCCTCATCCCCAAACGCCGGCAGGGAGGTGGAATTCTCCAGGCGGATATTCCAGAGCCGCCTGCCGCCGGCGGTGAAGCCCGAGGCCCCGGATCGGGTAAGGGCGTAGATTCCCCGCTCATCGAAGATCATCACCGCCTCCGCGGCGGCCGGGTCGCCGTTTGCCTCCGGCCGGCCCTCCGTATGGCTCTCCCCGGTCCAGAGGATCTTCCCGGTTTCTGGGTACAGCATGACTACCCTGCCGTCCCGGAGGATGGCGGCCGCATCCTTCCCCCGGCTTACCGCCGCCAGAGGGGGGGAAGGGAGGGAGGGCAGGCTTATCCGGCCGTCAAGCCCCGGCAGGGGAGGCCGCCAGCCGGAAACGGAGGCGTCTTCAACACCCAGATCGACTATCTCCAGGTTTCCGTTTCTGTGGACTACCAGAAAACGGCAGCTTCCGTCCCCGGCGGCTCCGACGGGCAGGATCGACAGGGGCAGGGCGGAAAGGTTCACGGAACGGGTATTCCCGAAGGGATCTACCCGCAGGAACACCCCGTTTTCCAGGGCAAGGATGAGAGCCCCGTCTTTGTCCAGCTTCGGATTGAGCCCAACAGGTCTTTCCAGATTCTTGCGCCAGAGCAGCCGGCCAGCCCCGGTGTAACAGAAAATCCGGTTTCCCGCGGGGACAAATACGCGGCCATCCCAGCCGGTAACCGCGGGACCTGAGAGGGAGGCTCCCAGGTTTACCCGCCAGAGTTCCCTGCCCGCCCGGTTTACCGCGATAAAGATCCCGTTTACCCGGCAGATGTAACAGACCCCTTCAGGGGAACGGCTTACAAAGGGGCTGAGCCTGCCCCCGGATGCGTAAGTCCAGAGGGCCTTCCCCTCTGAGGAGAAAGCCCGCAGGTCTCCGCCGTCCAGAACCGCCACTACCGATTCCGCCTGAGCCGCGGGGGTTCCGGTTATGGAGCCCCCCAGCGCCCGGCTCCATAGGGGGGCCATATCCTGGGAATGGGCCGCCGGGCAGAGGGTGAAGAACAGGGCCGCCAAAGCCCTCGGGGGGAACATGCCCCCCTTCCCCCTCACGGCTTCACCCCCTTTTGAAACTCCCTTTTGAAAACCGCCAGGCTTTCAATATGGGCGGTCTGGGGGTAAAAATCGTAGAACCCCAGTCCCTCCAGGCTCCAGCCCCCGGCCAGTAGTTCCCGGCTGTCCCTTGCCAGGGTCGAGCTGTCGCAGGAGACATAGGCCAGAATCGGGGCCTCCACGCCGGCCAGCCAGGCCCGCATCGCCGGGGAAAGACCCTGCCGGGGAGGATCGGCCACTATGAAGCCGTAGTTGCCCCGGCCGCGGCCCCTGGCCCACTCTTCATCCTTCATGGCAAAGTAACCGTTCTCCCCGCCTCCTACATTCTCCCGTGCCAGGGCCAGGGCGGCCCGGTTTTCCTCCACCAGATCGATCCGGGGGAAGGAGCCCTTGAGAAAAAAGGCGAAGGTGCCCACCCCGCAGTAAATGTCCGCCAGGGGGCGGGACCTGTCGGCCTCCCCGGCCAGGGCAAGGAGATCCCCGATAAGCCGCTCCAGCAGGGCGGCGTTGCTCTGGAAGAAAAGCGCCGCGTCCATGAGGATCCCCTCCCCCCTAAGTTTCACCCTGCCCCGGCTTGGGCCGCCTTCCCGGAGCAGGAGGCCATCCCGGGAATAAAGGGTAAAACGATCCTTGTGGGGAGGAGGAGAGATAAGCCCGGAAGCCAGCAGATCCCGTATCCCCCGATCCGCCGCCGGACAGTCGGAAAGGGGGACGACCCCGGCGCCCTTCCGGGCCATGAGTCCCACGCCCCGGCCATTGGGGAGCCGGTGGAACTGCATGCGATTCCGGTATTCCCAGGGCGGGGAGGGGAAAACCGCCGGTTCGGGAACGCCGGGCAGGGCCCCGATGCGGGCAAAGGACTCTTTCAGGATGGATTTCTTCGCCTCCAACTGGGAATCATAGGCTAGATGCTGGAGGGAACAGCCCCCGCAGATCCCGTACCGGGGGCAGAGGGGTTCGACCCTCAGGGGGGATGCCTCAAGTATCTCCAAAGGCTCCGCCTCCGCCCAGTCCCGGCTTTCCCTGACTATCCGGGCGCGGAGCCTGTCCCCCGGGGAACTTTGACCGATAAACACCGGCAGTCCGTCTTTACGGGCAAGCCCCCTCCCGCCGGAGACGATCCCTTCCACCCTGGTACTGAATATTTCCCCTATGGCCATTACCTTAAAATATACCACAAGAGCGGCTCAGCCGTGCATGATGCAGGAATTCTCAGTCTCACGACAGGTTCAACGCACCGGTACGTTTCTCCCCAGATCCAGAGGTATTGAACCGGGTATCTCCGCTTTTACCGAAAGGTCTCCCATAAGATATACCTGATCCTCCTTGCCCAATTTTCTGAACTCCCGGGGAGAAAGGCCGTAATGCTCCTTGAACCGGCGATAAAAATAGCT
>JAISWN010000173.1 GCA_031271075.1 Treponema sp. | reverse complement strand
TGAAAAAGACCGGCGCCCCCGCCCGGACTTACCGGTTCTGGTTCTGGCCGGGAGCCGGCATCCCCTTTCCCGGGAGCAGGTAAAACACGCCATGGACGGGGGTATAGCGGGCCTTCCGGTGGAGGGCGAAAAGTTAAGCGCCCCCGGGTGGCTTGATTCGGAGGAGGCGCAAGACCTGGCCAGGCAATGCGCGGATCTTCTTGTGGAAAAGGGTATCTGCATCCTGGGAACCCGCATGGCCATGGAAGGGCCGCCCGCCGCTGAAAGCCCGGCGAATTCCGGGGAAACCGCCGAGACTGGCGAGACCCGCGAGACCGGGGAAACCCCGGCAGGGGCCCTGCCGGAAACCGGGGAACCTGAGGCCATGGAAAACGTCTCCGGGAAACTCGGATCCCTCTTGCAAAAGATCCTGCCCCGCACCGGGCCGCTCTGCCTGGTGGTTTTCGGGGGAGACACCCTCCTGGGCATAGCCAGGGCCCTGGAATACGACTGTATCACCCCCCTCTCGGAGATCCGGCCGGGAGTGGTTCTTGCCCGGGGGGAAGGGCCCAGGGGCGGCGGTTTTATGGTGACCAAAGCCGGGGCTTTCGGGGAAAGGGACCTTGTCCCCCTGGTTTGGGAATGGCTCAAAAGGGACCTTGATTGACAATTTATACAGCCCCACATAGACTTGGATAACTAAGCCTGTTCCAAAACCCGGTTGGTTTTGAAACTATTAATTTAGCAGAGGAGGAGGAGAGAGAACATGAAACTCGACATCCGCTACGCCGAACATCCGGAGGATGTGAAACTTTACGACACCGGGAAGCTCCGGGATCATTTCCTGGTGGAAAAGGTCTTTGTGGAAGACGACATCAATTTCGCTTACACCCACGTGGATCGGCTGGTATTCGGCGGCGCCTACCCGGTAAATACGAAACTCCAGTTGGTGGGGGGCAAGGACTTTGGTACCGATGTGTTTCTGGAACGCCGGGAAATCGGGATCATCTGCATATCCGGCCTGGGATCGGTTAGCGCGGACGGAACCGAATACAAGATGAAGAAGGGGGACGGCCTCTACATCGGAAAAGGGGTCAAGGAAGTGTTCTTCTCCTCGGCGGACAAGGCAAAGGCCGCCAAATTCTACCTTGCCAGCGCGCCGGCCCATACGGCGTATCCCACAGTTTTTATCCCTATCGAAAAGGCCAATCCCCGGAAACTGGGCGAAACCGCCACGGTGAATGTCCGGACCATCTACCAGTATGTCCACCCGGCGGTCTGCCAGAGTTGCCAGCTCCTTATGGGCATGACCATCCTGGAGGAAGGATCGGTATGGAACACCATGCCCTGCCACACCCACGAGCGCCGCATGGAGGCTTATTTCTACTTCGACATGAAACCCGGGGCGGTGGTCTTCCACATGCACGGGCAGCCCGGCGAGACCCGGCATATTGTGATGAACAACGAACAGGCGGTTATTTCCCCCTCCTGGTCGATCCACGCCGGGGTTGGAACCGCCGCCTATACCTTTATCTGGGCCATGGCCGGGGAGAACCAGACCTTCGACGATATGGATACTATTCCTGCCGTGGAATTAAAGTAGCGGGAACCGGCGGCTTAGAGCCCCGGCCCGGATTGGGGCCGAAACCTGCCCCGTTTAAATTAAGGAGAAAGGCTTATGGATTTTGCTGAATCTTTTTCGCTGAAGGGAAAAGTCGCCTGGGTTACCGGCGGGTCCTACGGTATCGGTTTTGCCATCGCATCGGCCCTGCACGAGGCGGGAGCCGCCATCGTTTTTAACGACATCGGCCAGAGCCAGGTTGACAAGGGGCTTGAGGCCTACAAGGCGGCGGATATCCCGGTACACGGCTATGTCTGTGACGTAACCGACGAAAAAGCGGTTAACGACACGGTGGCGAAGATCGGGAAGGATCTGGGAACCATAGACATTCTGGTGAACAACGCGGGGATCATCAAACGTATCCCCATGACGGAGATGAGCGCCGCGGATTTCCGGCAGGTAATCGACGTGGATCTGAACGCCCCCTTCATCGTCTCCAAGGCGGTTATACCGGGGATGATCAGGAAGGGAGGCGGCAAGATCATCAACATCTGCAGCATGATGAGCGAGCTGGGCCGCGAGACGGTAAGCGCCTACGCCGCCGCCAAGGGGGGGCTTAAAATGCTGACCCGGAATATCGCCAGCGAGTACGGGGAATTCAACATCCAGTGCAACGGCATCGGCCCCGGCTACATCGAAACCCCCCAGACCGCCCCGCTGCGGGAGAAACAGCCCGACGGCAGCCGGCATCCTTTCGATCAGTTTATCATCGCCAAAACCCCCGCGGCCCGCTGGGGTACTACCGACGACCTCAAGGGCCCCGCCGTATTCCTGGCCTCCGGGGCTTCGGACTTTGTGAACGGCCATATCCTGTACGTAGACGGCGGCATCCTCGCCTACATCGGGAAACAGCCATAGGACCTCTAAAAACTTCAGTTTTATGGGGAGTTTATGTACGATTACAAAACCAGCGGAACCTGTTCCACCCGGATTCACTTTGACATCCGGGAGGACCGGGTCTACAACGTGTCCTTTGAGAACGGCTGCAACGGCAACCTGAAGGCCCTCTCCATCCTGGCGGAGGGCATGGAAACCGGCGAGCTTATCAAAAAGCTGAAGGGTATCCAGTGCAAAACCCGCGGCACCTCCTGCGGGGATCAGTTCGCCAGGGCTCTGGAAAAATACGCCCGGAAGCAATGAAACTACTGCTCCACGCCTGCTGCGCCCCCTGTTCCATCGCCTGTATCGAAAGCCTTGGGGAGGAGGGGCTAAGGCCCTCCCTCTTCTGGTACAACCCCAATATTCACCCCTGGACGGAATACAAGAGCCGGAGGGATTGTTTACAAACCTTTGCCGGGGAAAGGGGGCTGGAACTGGAAACGGAAGACGAGTACGGCCTGCGCGCCTTTATCAGGGGGATCTATCCGTTCCTTGAACGGCCGTTCTTTGAACGGCCGTCCCCCGATTCGCCGTTTATCGAGCGGGAAACCGGGGGGGAGGGTTCCGCCCAACCGGGCGGGGGCGCCGGTACGCCGCCAAGCCGCTGCGCCTTTTGTTACCGCCTGCGGCTTGAAAAGACCGCGGAAAAGGCGGGCCGGGAGGGATTTGACGCCTTCAGCACTACCATGCTCATCAGCCCCTACCAGAACCACGATCTTATCCGCGCCCTTGGAGAGGAACTTGCCGGCAGCTACGGCGTAGTTTTTCTGTACCGGGATTTCCGCCCCCGGTTTCGGGAAGGCCGGGGAAAGGCCGGGGAACTGGGGCTTTACCTGCAGAAATACTGCGGATGTATTTTTAGCGAGGAAGAACGCTACCTGGGGAAGAAGCCGGCCGGTTCCGGGGGAACCGGGGTTTCCCCCTCCGGGCGGGGGCCGGCAAGGCTACGGTGACCCTTAACCCCCGTTTCCAGCGTCTTACCCTGCTCACCGGAACAGACACGGCCGCGGCCCTTGGGGCCTGCCGGGTTATGGTGTTCGGCATAGGCGGGGTGGGAAGCTGGTGCGCCGAAGCCCTGGTTCGCTCCGGCATAGGGGCGATTGATATTGTCGATTCCGACACGGTCTGCGTTACCAACATTAACCGCCAGGTCCAGGCCCTGAGCGGCACGGTGGGTTTTATGAAGACAGAGGCGCTGAAAGAACGGCTCCTCTCGATAAACCCGGATTGTAAAGTCGGCGCCTTCGGGAAGGTCTTCTCCCGGGAAAGCGCCGCCGCCTTCGACATTCCCGGGGCGGATTATGTGATAGACGCCATAGACAGCCTTTCCCACAAACTGGATCTGATAGAAACCGCCCTGGCCGCGGGGAGGCCCCTCTTTTCTTCCATGGGGATGGCCCAGAAACTGGATCCCACCAGGCTTAAAACCGCGGATATCTGGGACACTTCCGGCTGTCCCCTGGCGCGGCTTGTCAGACAGGGCCTGCGGAAACGGGGTTTTACCGGCCATTTCACCGCGGTCTACAGCGACGAACAGCTCCCCCTGCGCCGGGAGGCAGGCGCGGCCTGCGGTTCCGCCCAATGCCTCTGTCCCGCCAGGAAGACGGGGGAAGATGCGGTGGAGTGGTGCAGTTCCAAGAAGGTGATCAACGGCAGCGCCGTCACGGTTACCGCCAGCGCCGGGATGATCCTGGCAAGCCTGGTTGTCCGGGATCTGTACCGGCTCGGGGGAGGAAATTCCGCCGGAATAGAGGCCGCGGGTTGAGCGGCCGGTTTTTCCGCCGGGCCGGGGCCTCGGAGATAGTCCGCAAGCTGGCCGCCAAAGCCATACTGGAACGGGGACTCATTGAGGAAGGGGACAGGATCCTCATCGCCGCCTCGGGGGGGAAGGATTCTACCGTCATGGCCTGGGCGCTTTCAAGCCTCAGGCCGGCGCTGAAGAAAAACTACGAGCTTCAGGCAATCCACATCTCCAGCGATTTCTGTTCCTGCTGTAAAAAAACTATTCTCTCCCAACAGCTTTCCGAATGGGGCGTCCCCTTTACCGACCTCTTTGTCCCCGTCATCGGGAGGCTCAAAGAAGGTGAAAAGATGAACTGCTACTGGTGTTCCACCCAGCGGCGCACAGAACTGCTCAAATACGCGGTGGAGCGGGGTTTCAGCAAAATTGCCCTGGGGCACCACCTGGACGATATTGTGGAAACTTTCTTCATGAACATGACCGCCAAGGGGGAACTTTCCACCATGCCCGTCTTCCTCCGTTACCGGAAATACCCGGTAAGCCTGATACGGCCCCTGGCCTACCTGGAGGAGCAGCAGATCGTCGCCTGCGCCGCCGAGCGGGGCATCCTTAAGGCGGTATGTACCTGCCCCTTCGGGCTCAAGTCAAAACGCCGGGATGTCCGGGCCCGGATAGCCGAGTTTACCGGAGGCTCCGGTGCGGTAAAGCGGCGTATCCTCAGGGCCCTTTCCTCAGGGCCGGTGGATCTCTTAGCCTCCGGCATAGCCGGGAAAGGTGACTGACATTGCGTTTACCGGTGACTGACGCCTTTTTTCCATTTTTTTTACTTTTTTTGTCCGGGCATTAAACCAAAACGGCACTTCCGCACCATATATATACGGAGGGACGCAAGGGAGAAGTTCGGCTTTCGGCTCTACAATTTTTGCATTATGCCGGCCCAGGTGCACTTATTCATCATGCTCGGCGAGGGGGGAAACCTTGCGCGGATTATGCAGTGGATCAAGACACATTCGGCCAAGCGCTGGAACCGTATACACGGCTCCACGGGCCATCTGTGGGGGGAACGGTATTTTGCCCGGATTATTAAAGATCCGCATGGAGCGGAGCGGCCTCCACAACTGGCTTTACATCGGGGAGGGGAACCATGTCTACATCGGAGACCGTCCGGCCGTTACGTTGGACGAGGGCCTGGACACCAAAACCAGGGCTTACCTGGAGGGCGTCATAGTCGAAGCGGGGGAGGCCCTGGAAGCCGGGGAGATATTGTATACTACCCGGCTCTATGACCGGGAGGAGCTGCGGCGTTTCGAGAGGGCCGCAGAGAAACTGAAGAAAGAATTGCGGGTAAATTACAAGGGAAAAAAATAACCGGTTACTCTTCCCTCACATAGATGGAATTAAATCCGTGAAAAATTGGAAATCCTGACCGAACCATCGGGGAAATGGGCGGTTATTTCAAGCTGGCCGCCCATGGCTTCAATATGGCTCCGCAGCGTCGAGATATACATATCCGCCCTTTTCTCCATCTTGGCAACAGCCGGCTGCTGGATGCCCAGGGTTTCGGCAAGCATTTTTTGGGAGAGGCCCCGGGCGTTCCTCAGCTCGTCAAGGGGAAGCTCTTTGAGCGCCTCCCGCACCGCCTGGCCAACACGCGCCCGGGACTCCGGGCTCATCTTTTCTTCCAATTCCGAAAATTTATGCGTCATTTTTTTGTTCCTATTTCTTTCAAATACTGGTCATATATCTTGTCCGCCAGGGGGACAAATTCGTCATAGAACCGGTCGTTTCCGGTTTTATCGCCGCCGATGAGAAGGATCGCCACCCGCCTGGGGTCGAAGGCAAAGAATGTCCGCAGGGGCCTTCCGGCGCATTGGCTCCGTAGTTCCCGCATGGCGCTGTGTTTGGACCCATATACCCCGCTGGTATATGGGAACCCCAAAGACGGCCCAGCCTGGC
>JAISWN010000161.1 GCA_031271075.1 Treponema sp. | reverse complement strand
ATCACCACGTTCCGGCGGAAATCTATCCCCAACTCCGGCGTGTTCCGGAAGAAGCCTTCGGCGATTTTGCCCGAGGGGCCCACCAGGTAGCGCCGGTTCTCCGCCGCCTGTTCCCGCCGTCCGGGGTTGTCCGCCACCAGGATAAGCCGAACCCGGTCGCCGGGGCCCAGCTCATCCAGGGCGCCGTTGTACACCAGCGGGGTTTCCACCAGGTAGGCGGGGCCGGGGCGCCTGTCCACCAGTTCCTGCTGCAGCTTTCCCAGCCCGGGAAACTTCCGTTCCAGGGCGCTTACTTCCTCCCGGTAACGATCCCGGGCCGCGGCGAAGGCGGCAAAGGCTTTTCCGCTGTTTCCTGCCATTTGTTTCCGAAAGCCCCGGTTCTTTAGCGGAAATTTTCCAGACAGGTGATGATCATCCGTTCCGCCAGGTTAGCCATATATTCAGGCGTTTCGGGCATACCCTGTTCCAGCCAGCGCCGCATCATTGCCACACAGCCGTGGGCGATAAAATCGTAATTGTAATGGTAGTGTTCCGGCGTCCAGTTTTTGTAGAGCCGCTGGAATTCTTCTTCATCCGGGGGACGGCATATCCCGACAATCCGGTCCAGGAATTTGGTCTCCCCGGTTTTGAGGATGGCCTGGAAAACCTGTACGTTTTCCGCGATATACTGAAACAGACTGAGCAGCAGGGACAGTTGCAGGGGCGGGTGGTTTTGGTAAGTTTGGATGAATTTCCCGAATTCCGCCAGCACCTCCTCCTCTATGTGGGTAAAAAAGTCGTACACATCCCGGTAGTGAAGATAAAAAGTGCCCCGGTTCACATCCGCCAGTTTGGTCAGTTCCCGGACAGAAATTTCCTTGATGTCTTTCCAGGATAAAAGGCTGATAAAGGCCTGCTTTAACGCCGATTTGGTCCTCCGTATCCGCCGGTCATCCTCACTTTTCATGGAACCTCCCCGCCAAGAGTATACCATATCGGCGGTTATAATTCAACGAGTGTTGATTAAAGCCCGGGAATTCCGAATTCAACCAGAGGACCATCACGGACGGAACGGTAACCTTGATTTCTCCACCCGTTTTCTTTAGCAACAAGAATATTTACCACGTTGCGACACGAAAGCTCGTGAAAGGAGGATATAGGAGAAACCTTTCAGCATAACCTTATGAGACCATAGAGGAAACTCTATGCACCTCATCCGGGAAGGAGTGGCGAACCATCGGAAGCGTGTAGCCATAGTACCGAAGAAGCGGGGGAACTGAACCGCAGGGACCCTGACCTAAGTGAGGAGGGTTCGGAAACGAAAGGGGGACTGAAAGAGCTTTCGGGATTTCTCGCGGGTGGGATGGACCTGCACGGTAAGACGCTCAGAGGAATCAATGAGCTTGACCAGGACGCCTGCAGAGGGGCCGTACTTTTCCGCATGGGCGCGACCCAGCATTTCGGGGCGGGACGAGCCTCCACCAGGCTTTTCAGGGTAACTGACGTATCATCCGCTAACCGGCTTAAACCTTCTGTCTTGTCTTCCCGTCCGGCACTGCGCACGGACACCAGGGACATAATCCATATCTTCGGGGAAGTGTCCGTCTTCACCGCCGGATTTGCCGTGCAGACTATCCAGCAATTTTCCGCCCAGGTAGGTTCGCCAGATCCGTTCGGAGGTCAATTTGAAAACCTGCGTCTTTTCCTCATACATACGCTTAACGCCCGTTTGCCTCATCAAAGCTGCGTGTAAGGCCTGTTTCCTTTATACGGCTGCAATCCCTTCCGATGGAGTCGGTAGTTATGTCGTGCGCCTGCCGGTACAAAGCGTTTACCTTGATAAGAAGGATCCCCAGGATAAACTTTGCCTGTAAATCACGGCCAAAATTGCCCTTAAGGCCCGCGTTACCGGTGACGGCAATAAGGTTTTCGTACAGGGCAATAAGCTCCCCGGCATCTTCGCCGGAAAGGAGCAGCAGAAAAGGATCGGCGAAGGGCCGGAAGTGGATATGAAAAGTCTGCTTCTCGTCGGTATGGCTTATGCGGTGCCCGGCAAAGACAGGCGCCGAGAAAGTTTCCCTGTATTCGCGGTAACGATCCAAAACCGCACAGGCTCCTTTCACTCTTAGGAGATACTGTACACAGTATACAACTTGTGGATACCCGCCGCTACCCGCCCGCCCAGCAGCGTCCTGAGACCGCCTGTGCCGCCCGCAATAGTGTTAGCCACTACCGGGTCCGGTACAAAAACCGCCGGGCTCTGCTGGAGATGCTGGACGGCGCTTTTGGCAAAGGCCGTTAAGCGTACAGTTTGTCCAGGCGGATCAGATCCACCGCGTAGATCTGCACCGCTTTTAAGAGATCCTCTATAGCGGCGGCCTCGTTGGCCGCGTGGGCGGAACCGAATTTCTCCTTTTCCCCCTCCGCCGGGGGAAAACCTGCCCCGAAGGGGATGGAGCGGGGAAAGTACTTAGCGTGGGTTCCCCCGCCGCTGGTGGCGGGAGGCTTGAGCTTGTCGCCCAGGAACTGTTTCCCTGTTTCAAACAGTATCTTTACCGGGGGGCTGTCCGGCGGGTCGTAACGGGAAGGGCTGCTGCGGAGCCGTTCCACGGTAAATCCCTTTTCCTTTCCCAGGGCTTCCAGTTTTGGGATCAGGCTGGCCGGATCGGTGCGGATAGCCACCCGGGAATCGAAATTCTGTATCAATTTTCCTCCCTCAAAGCTGATAAGGCCGCCGATGTGGGTGGTCTTTCCCGAAACATCGTCTTCCGAGGCTATACCCAATCCCGCGCCGTAGTAATCGGAAAAAACATCGGCGATACATTCCACCGCCTTATATGCCCTGCCGTCCAGAAGTTTCGCGTCGGTGATGATCCGGGCCAGTTTCCGGATGGCGTTTACCGATCCTTCGGGCCGCGCCGCGTGGCTCGCCACCCCACGGGCTTCCACTTTTACCGCCCCGTCTTCCCCGGATACCGCCGCGTCCTTCCCGTCCAGGGCCGCCTGTACCTTGGACAGCTCCGCCTTGAGTACGATAAAGGCGGAGTCCGGCACGGCGTTCCTTGCCACGCCCCCGCTGAAATCCAGGATCCCTGAGTCCGGGCCCGTATCAAAGACCAGATTCGCCGAGAGCCCTCCCTTCTCGCCTATGTTTACCGAAAATCCGCCGTCGGCAACAATGGTAAAGTCGGGGAGTACGGCATGGGTTTTGACGTAGTGTTTAACATCTTCCATGCCGCTTTCCTCATTGGCGCCCCAGATAAGCCGGACCGAGTGGTTTAACCCGGCGTCCAGGTCCCCCAGTGCCCGTAGCGCGTAAAGCGCCGCCACCGAAGGCCCCTTGTCGTCCCCCGAACCCCGGCCCACAATGTAGCCGTCCACAACCCTGGCGTTGTAGGGTTCGTAAGTCCAGCCGTTCCCCTCGGGCACCACGTCAACATGACTGATGATGCCCAGTTCCCTTTCAGTCCGGCCTTTCAGGATAAAACTCAGGGTGTAATATTCGTCGTTTTCGGTTTCAAAGCCATAGCGTCTTCCCAGTTCCAGCCCCCGGTCAATTACCGCGGCGGGGCCGGGGCCAAAAGGCTGATTGTCCGCCGGCGCTTCCTTCACGCTGCGGATATTAACCAGCCCTATCAGGTCCGCCACCAGTTCTTCCCGGTGCGCCTCCGTCCAAGCCTCCAGTTTTTTGATGAATCCCTCATCCGGTTCCTTTGCCATAACACACTCCCTTTTCATAGTTTTCATATAAAATATATCGGAATAATTTTTCTATCAAGCGCCTCCGGCCTCCAGTTCCGCCGCCGCTTTTTCCGCTTCCCCAATCTCGTCGTAGGGCATGATCCGATCCGCATAGATGATCGAATTCTCATGCCCTTTCCCCAGGAGCAGCACCAGGTCGCCGGGTTTCGCCAGGGAAAGGGCCTTCCGTATGGCTTTGGGCCGGTCGGGGATAAGGAAAAGGTTCCCGTCCCGCTTCCATTTCGGCGCGCCCTTCTCTTCCCGCGGGGCAGTTTCGTCTTCCGGGGAGGCAAGACAGCCCCTGGCTATCTCCTCAAGGATATCCATGGGTTTTTCGCCCCGGGGATCCTCATCGGTAAGAACGATGTAGTCCGAATACTTCGCCCCGATCCGCCCCTGCTCGCTTCGTTTTTGGGTATCCCGTTCCCCCGCGGAGCCGAAAAGGCTGATGATGCGCCCTCCGGATTTTTTCAGCCTGAGACGGAAGGGGGGGAATATGGTTTCGAAGGAAGAAGGGGTGTGGGCGTAATCCACCAGTATTTCTATACCCAGCTTGTTGCGGATACTGGTCATGCGGCCCCGTACCGGTTTAAGCCGGGGTATCCGGGCGGCTATCTCCCCTGGCGGCAGGGCCAGGAGCTTCGAAACAACCAGCAGGGAGGCAAGCACGTTCCCCGCGTTGAAGCCGCCGGGGAGCTTGTCCCGAACATCAATGGTTTCACCGGTTTCCCGAACCAGTACCTCGTACCAGTTCCCGTAGGCGCCGCTTTCGATGGATCGGACTGAAAGATCCGCCTCCAGCCCGTTAACGCTGTAAGTCAGGACTTCCCGGATCGTCTCGGCGGCGAACCATGCGGCGCTGGGATCGTCGGCGTTGATAACGCCGAAAGAAGCCGGATATTCACCGGATTCGCCGTGCCGTCCCAGGGCCCGGAAGAGGTTCCCCTTGTCGTCCCGGTACTGCTCCCAGGTTCCGTGAAATTCCAGGTGTTCGCGGGCCATGTTGGTCATAACCGCCACGGTAAAATCCACGTCCCCCAGACGGTTTGTCCGGGGCGAAAGGCCGTGGGAACTGCTCTCCACCACCGCGTATTCCGCGCCCCCTTCCGCCATTTCGTAGAGGAGCCGCTGGACTTGGGCAGCCTCCGGGGTAGTCTGGTGTTCCGGGTTCGGCAATTCATCCCCCCCCAGGCTGTACTGGACGGTAGAGAAAAAACCTGCCCTTTTTCCCAAAATTCGCAGGAGCTGCCAGATAAGGTACACGGTGGTGCTCTTCCCCTCGGTACCGGTTACCCCGATAACCGTCATGCGCCGGGAAGGGTAGCCGTAAAAGGCGGCGGCTATGGGGGACATGGCAAAGCGGGAATCCCTGACCCGGAGAAAGACCGTCTCCCGCTTAAAATCTTCCGGGCTTAGCCCGTCCTGGTGAACCACCACGGAAGCCCCGTTTTCCACCGCATCCGGGATATACTTATGCCCGTCCGTATGGAGGCCCTTTAAGGCGAAGTAGAGGTTTCCCGGCTTTACCTTTCGGGAATCGTATTCCAGCCCCGTAACCAGGGGGTCTCCCGGCAGCGAAAAAGACGCGGCTTTGCCGTCAAGGTAAGCTGACCGGGCCGCGGTAAGGGGAGTAAAAAAACCTGAAAGACGCCGATCCATTTGATTATTTTAATATCTTTCGGTTTGCCGGTAAAGCGTGCGTAATATCGACGTAATATAGGGGGGGCCTAAACCGGGAGTTCGGGAGGGAAGGTTGATTCGGTTTTATATCGCATAAGGTTCCGGCTGTTGCAAGGCATACCGGATTGAGCTTAACGGGGAGAGCGCCGGCGTCTTATCCCCGGCTGCCCTTGTTCACCTTTGCCCAAGTGTCCCGCAGGCCGATAGTTTTATTAAACACCAGTTTCCCGCTTTCCGCTTTGCCGCCTTCAGGTCCCGGTATGGCGGGGGTATCCCGGACAAAGTAGCCCAGCCGTTCAAACTGATAGTAGGCCGCCGGATCGGCATTTGCCAGGGACGGTTCGCCCCAGGCGCCGCCGATCAGCTCCAGGGAATTGGGGTTGAGGTTGTCGGTAAAACTCCCCCCCGGCGGAACCTCCATGGGCCGCTGGGCCGTGAAAAGGTAATCGTAGATACGCACCTCAACGGGTACGGCGTGGGCAACGGACACCCAGTGAATAGTACCCTTCACCTTTCTGTTGTCCGGGGCGTTGCCCCCCCTGGTTTCGGGATCGCAGGTGCAGCGCACGGCGCTAATCTCCCCGGCGGCGTTCTTGTCAAAGCCGGTACAGGTAACGATGTAGCCGTAACGGAGCCGGACACTGTTTCCGGGCCGCTCCGGGGTAGGCGGGTAGAGGCGGAAATACTTGGGCGGCGGGTTCTCGGTAAAGTCGTCCCCCTCGATCCAGAGTTCCCGGCCAAAGGCGATCTTCCGCTTTCCGGCGCTTTCATCTTCGGGGTTATTCACCGCCTCAAGCTCCTCGACCTTGCCTTCCGGCCAGTTTTCGATGATGAGTTTCAGGGGTTTCAGCACCGCCATAACCCTCAGGGCCCGCTTGTTCAGATCCTCCCGGAGGCAGTACTCCAGAAAGGCGATGTCCACCATGCTGTCGGTTTTGGCGATGCCGATTTGGGAGACAAAACTGCGGATAGCCTCCGGGGTGTAACCCCGGCGGCGGAGCCCCGCGATGGTGGGCATACGGGGATCGTCCCAGCCGGAGACGTACTTTTCCTGTACCAGCTTTAAAAGCCAGCGCTTGCTCATCACCGTATGGGTCAGGTTGAGCCGGGCGAATTCGATCTGCCGGGAGGGGAAGACCTCCGCCTCCCTGATGAACCATTCGTAGAGGGGCCGGTGGATCTCGTATTCCAGGGAACAGAGGGAATGGGTGATTCCCTCTTTGGCGTCCGACAGGGGATGCTGGAAGTCGTACATGGGGTAGATACACCACTTGTCGCCGCTGCGGTAGTGATGCTCCCGCCGTAT
>JAISWN010000123.1 GCA_031271075.1 Treponema sp. | reverse complement strand
TATGTCTTTTTTTGTGAAAAAAGACATAAAAACCACAATTATCCGGCTCCTTACGGAGTTTGAGCGGAAGAAAAACGCACTTTTGGGTGCGTTTTTCTATAAGTCCCACAAACTCCTAGGAGTTTAGCTCATATAAAATGGCTTTGCGGGTAACGGCTATGCCGGGTCCGGCAATTTTACCGGTTCAGTTTGTACTTGGGAGGGGAAAAACTGAAAAAATTTTTGTTTGTTTGTCATTCCCATATCCTCGCCTTCCTGCTCCGCCTTACCCTGGCGGCGGTTCTCTGTCTGTCCCCCCTGGGCGCCCAGGAGACGGGGTCTTCCGCCCTCCCGGTTTCCCCCGGATCGGAAACTTCCCCCGAGGAAGGAGCTTCCCTTGAGGAAGCCATGATCCTGGGGGAGGACAGCCCGGGGGTTCCCGTTTCCCCCCAGGGGACGGTTTCCTTTTTTGTGATTCTCCGGACCATAGTGGTTCTCCTCCTGGCCGCCGCCGCCATTTACGGGATTGTCTATTTTCTTAAACGGATCGCCCGGCCCCGGGAACCGGGAGACCCCAACCTCCGGGTGCTGGCCAGCGCCCCCCTTGGGCAGAACCGTTTTATCCACGCCGTAAGCCTGGGAAGCCAGGTCTGGCTGGTAGGCTCAGGGGAGGGCGGGGTTACCCACATTGCGGATGTTGAGGAACAGGAGGCCATAGACGCCCTGTTCCTGGAAGAGTCCCGCAGAAACGCTGGGCAGGGGCAGGGGCGCTTCCCGGACTTCCTGACCATGCTACGCCGCTTTTCCTCTTCCTCGAAAGAAGCCGCTTCCCCTTCTTCGGGGAAGGGGTTTACCGGATCCTCCGCGGCGGATAATATCCGCAAGCGCCGGGATCGGCTGAAGGGGCTTTGACATGAAAAAGAGACGCGGCGTCCCCGGCGGCCTCCGGGCCGGTTCCCCTATCTGCCCCAAAACACTGGTTTTTTCCGCCCTGTTTCTCTTTGCCCTCCTCTCCGGGGCGGGGGCCCAGGAAGCCTCAGGCGGCGGCGTCCCTTTCCCCGATCTGGGCGTCCAGGGAACCATGAATATTCCCACCCCTCCGGCGGGCCCGGTGGTTCCCTTTATCGATCTTTCGGTACGGAACCCCGCCACGGGCCGGGAAGTGGCCTTCTCCCTCCAACTCCTCCTCCTCCTTACGGTCCTGTCCCTGGCGCCCAGTATTATTATCCTGATGACCAGCTTCCTGCGGATCTCTATCGTGCTGGACTTTGTGAAACGGGCCCTTTCCCTCCAGCAGGTGCCGCCCAACCAGGTGATCCTGGGAATATCCCTGTTTATGACCGTGTTTATCATGTGGGGCACCTTCGAGGGGATCTACAACAACGCTTTAAGGCCCCTTTCGGCGGGGGAGATCTCGGTGGAGGAAGCCTACCGGGCCGCGGAAGCCCCCTTGAGGCTTTTTATGTACAGCCAGATGCGGTCCAGGCCGGAGAATATCCGGCTCTTCATGTCCATGCGGGGGCTGGAACGGCCGGTAAGCCTGGCGGACGTGCCTACCTACGTGCTTATCCCCGCCTTTATCCTCAACGAGCTTACCGTGGCCTTTAAAATAGGGATACTGCTCTTTATCCCCTTTATCATTATAGATATGGTAACCGCCAGCGCCCTCATGTCCATGGGTATGATCATGCTCCCCCCGGTGATGATCTCCATGCCCTTCAAACTTATCCTCTTCATCCTGGTAGACGGATGGGGACTCTTGACGGATCAACTGGTCCGTTCTTTCGTGTAGGAGGCTCCTGATGAGCATAGGGGATATTACCACTTTGTTGCGCCGGGGAATTCTGGAGGTCCTGCTCCTGGCCTCCCCCCTCTTGCTTTCCGCCCTCCTGGTGGGCCTGGTGGTGGCGATTCTCCAGGCCACCACCTCGATACAGGAGCAGACCCTTACCTTTGTGCCCAAGGTAATCGCCATACTGCTGGTCCTTGCCTTTTTGGGCGGCTGGATGTTTTCCCACCTGGGGGACTACACGGTACGCCTGTTCCAGATGATCCCCGAGGTGGCCAGGTGAGCGGAAGGAGTGTACCAGCTTAGCGGGGGTAGCTCGAAATAAAACGGTAGTTTTTTTCGAGCGGAGGGGGTGTAAACCCCTTCGTAATAAAAGCCCCGGAAAGACCCGCCCAAGCGGGTTTTTGCGGGGAGGGTAGCGGCAAAGCCGCTGCTCGGTTGAATAGCGAGGAGTGTTTTAGTGATCGAAGAGGGGATGCTCAACGAAATATTAGCCGCCGCTCCGGTGTTTCTCCTGGTCGCCGCCAGGGCCCTGGCCCTTGTGGAGACCGCGCCGCTCCTGTCCTCCGAGTCCATCCCCCAAACCGCGAAAATTGCCCTGGCGGGTTTTGCCGCCTACGCCGCCTTCCCCACTGCCCTAGCGGGGGAATGGGAACTGAACCCTTACGGGCTTTACTTTTTCCTCCTCCTCATGGGGGAGGCGATCATCGGGGTAATCACGGGCTTTTTTTTGACCATCATCTTTTCCGCCTTCTCCACGGCGGGCCAGTTCTTCTCCCTCCAGATGGGCTTTGGCGCTTCCGAAACCTTCGATCCCCTGTCCCAGATTGAAAACCCCCTGATGGGTCAGTTCCTCAACCTGGTGGCCATGCTGGTGTTCCTGGCTGTGGGCGGTTTCCGGGAACTCTTCCTGGGGGGCTTCTGGCGCTCCATCCAGTCCGTCAACATCGTTTCCCTGGTGGAAGGCCGGGAGCATGTTATTTCGATGCTTCTGGCCGGGCTTTCCCGGCTTTTCCTGGACGCCATCATCATCTCCATGCCCATCCTGGGAACCCTTTTCCTCACTTCCCTTTCCACGGGGCTTATCTCCAAGGCCGCCCCCCAGATCAACATCCTCTCGGAAGGCTTCCCCATCTCCATAACCGTGGCGTTTCTGCTGATCTTCGCCACCATGCCTTTTATGGTGGAGGGCTTCAGCCGGGTAGTCGAATCTGGATTCCGGGTTATCCAGGATCTTTACATCCGGGTGGGGGGGCGGATATGAGCCTTTTCATCAACGGAGCGGAGGCGGGGATCGGCGTTTTCCCGCAAGAGGCTGTGAATATCGACGCCTCCCTGCAAGAGGCTTTGAACATCGATCTCCAGTGGTTCGCCGCGGAGGATGAGGGCCGGACCGAGGAGCCTTCGGAGTACAAGATCCAGCGGACCAGGGAGGAAGGCCGGGTCGCCAAGAGCCAGGAGCTTATCGGCGCGCTGGGCCTCCTGCTTCCCGCCCTGCTCCTGGTCTTCCTTGCCCCCTACATGCTGCGAACCTGCGTGGAAATGCTGCGCTTCTTCCTGCTCAGGGCAACGGAACTGGATCCCCTCCGGGATCGGATGGTGGTGGGGCTGTTTTTCCTCTACCTTGCCCGGCTTGCCCTGCCCCTGGCGCTGACGGCCATGGCGGCGGGGATCTTCGCCAACCTGATCCAGACGGGCTTTATCTTTACCACTAAGCCCCTGGTTCCGGATTTTACCCGGATCATCCCCCGCTTCGGCCAGTACTTTCAGCGGACGCTCTTTTCCGTGGAGGGGCTTTTCAACTTCTTCAAGTCCGTGGTCAAGATGGGCATCATCGGTATGACCGCCTTTTTCCTTATCCGGGGGGATATTGAGAAGCTCGCCAACCTCCAGACCGCCGGCCTCTGGCTGGGGCTGAGTACCGTGTCCTCCCTGGCGGCGAAGATGCTGATCATCTCCGCCCTGCTCCTCCTCCTCCTCTCCATCCCGGATTATATGTTCCAGCGCTGGCGCTACATGGAATCCCTCAAGATGAGCCGGGAGGAAGTGAAGGAAGAGCGGAAGATGTACGAGGGCGACCCCTACGCCCGGTCCCGGATCCGCGCCCGGATGCGGGAGCTGATGACCCAGAACATGGCGGTTAACGTGCCCAAGGCGGATGTGGTGATCACCAACCCTACCCACTACGCCGTGGCCCTGGAGTACCAGTTGGGTTCCATGCCAGCCCCCCGGGTAAGCGCCAAGGGGGAGGACGAGGTGGCCCTGCGGATCCGCCGGATTGCCCGGGACAACGGGGTTCCCATTGTGGAGAACAAGCCCCTGGCCCGGGCCCTTTACGGGGAGGCGGAACTGGGGGAAACGATCCCCGCCGCCTACTGGCAGATTGTGGCGGCTATCCTGTCCAGGGTGATGGGGATCAACGAGGAGCGCCGCCGGGCCGCCCGGGAGATTGGCGCGTGATATTAATAATGCTGCGGAGTGTTACAAATGGCTGATACTGAACGGCCGGGCAGGGTAGACGGCCCCGGCGGCGGAAGGCGGAACCCCTTCGGCTCAATACCGGATATGCTTATCCCCCTGGCGGTGGTCATCGTCATCGTTATGCTGGTGCTTCCCCTGCCCACGGTGCTGCTGGACACCCTGATGGCGATGAACCTGATCATCTCCCTTCTGGTGCTGCTCATCGTGCTCTACACCCGGAAGGCGGTGGACTTTAACCTTTTCCCCACGGTGCTGCTGGTGGTTACTGTTTTCGGCCTCGCCCTCAACGTGTCCTCCACCCGGCTCATCCTTACCCAGGGGGCCGCATTTGACGGCCGGATGATCCGGGCCTTTTCCTCATTCGTGGTGGGTTCCCAGGGAAACGAGGGCCTGGTGGTGGGTTTCATCATCTTCATCGTGATCATCGCCGTACAGGTGGTGGTTATTACCAAGGGCGCCACCCGGGTCTCGGAAGTGGCGGCCCGGTTCCAGTTGGACGGTATGCCCCAGAAGCAGATGTCCATCGAGGCCGAGTTCAACTCCGGGGCCATCAACGAGGAGGAGGCCCAGGCCAGGAAGCGGGAACTGGAACTGGA
>JAISWN010000109.1 GCA_031271075.1 Treponema sp. | reverse complement strand
GGCTAATCGCCCCGAAATCAAAGCCGAACTGTTTGAACTTTTCGGGCAGGCCGGGGATCAGCGTGTGCTCGGCCTCGTCGCCGAACTTGTTACCCAGGTCTCCGACTATCCGCTGGGTTTCTTTGAGGGCTGTCTGGGTCTCCTTGATGGCCGCCTCGGTCTCCGCGTGGGCCTTTTTGAGGGCTGCCTCGGTCTCCGCGTGGGCCTTTTTAAGGGCCGCCTCGGTCTCCACGTGGGCCTTCTGGGTCTCTTTAAGGGCCGCCTGGGTCTCCTTGATCGCCGCCTCCGTCTCTTTGTGCGCCTTACCAATCTCGTTTATGGTCACCCATACGTCATCTAAGGTCACCTTTTTAGCCTTTTTAAGGGCAGGCTCTTTGGCGGTTTTCACGGTCCTTTTCGTTGTTGTCCTGGCTGTAGGCATAAGCCCCTCCTCCTAAAAAAATACCGGACGCCGCCTGAGGCGGCGCCGCTTACGCTAAACCGGGTATGAGCGCAAAGCGCTGTAACGCATCCTGTCTATAGCATACTAAAGCTTTCGGCATTGGTAAAGCCGGATGCGCTTGCGCGCAGGTTTATACGCAAAACCCCTAGATTTTTGGTGTATAAAAAGAAATTGGGCATAAGCCCGCCTTTTATGCGGGGTCTTGAATTTGCCGCCGGAAGGCGGCGGCATTTTTTGGGGTAAAGGGCTTGACAGACTACCAGGCTGATTTGACTAAAAGTTTGGATATAAACTATGAAGTTTTACCCGGGCATCTTCAGTCGTAAACTGCCATGCCCCAAGTTCAGATTTCAGGGGTGTTTTTTTTTAACACTCCCCCTATCGTGGTGTCTGACAGTTCTACCCCCAATTCCACCTTGCTCCGCTCTTCCATCAGCCTCAACGTCCACCGGCTATACCCCTCAGGCGGCTCACCGCAGCTTAACGCGATAATCTTCGCTTCTATCTCCCCCGTCACTTTGGCCGCTACAGGCGGTGTTTCCCGCTTCTTCCGGTTTATCACCCGCTCCAGCCCTTCTTTCACATATTATTTACTTGCCGTATACACCACCCGCGTAGAGCACCCGCATCGTTCCGCAATTTCGCTTTGTTCCGGCGCCTTGACCGGCTTCCCTTCCCGCCCTTCCCCCTCGTTCAACAGCAGCAGCACACGGGCACGCCTTACCTGTCGAACCGGGTGTACTCCCTTGTTTACGATATCCTCCAACCGCTTCTTTTCATCTTCCGTCAAATGTACCCGATAGTTCTTTCCTCTCATGCCCATTACCCCTCCTGGGGCTGGGGTATTTTATATCAGAACCTTTAGAATAATCAACCTGCCGGTACCTTGTAAAGTCTAAACAGCTTTTTATGGGGAAGATACGCCTGGTATGCTAAAAAAAGAAAGACTACGGGGTACACAGAGTTTCGCAGAGTTTTTGTTACAAATCCGGGTGTTTACAGGCTCCTGGGAAACGCGGCGACAAGTGACCATGAAGCATAAATCGGGAAGCATAAATCGGGAAGCGTAAATCTTTAAAAAATTTAGCCCCGTTGCAGCAGGCCCACCGGATTACAGCTTGTCTATCAGCATCGAACACTTCCCGGAGGGGATAGGCAGGGTCTTTTTCTTTTTCCCCAGGATATTGATCGTAAAGTAGTAAAGCTTTTCGCTTTCCATGTGGATCTCCCAGCCCCGGCCGCTCTTGTTGGAAAGGATGGTGATCATGTTTTTTTTCAGGGAGAGGTTCTCCACCCCCATGATCTCCAGGCTGGGGATTATCCAGTCCACGGTTTTGCGGGGAAGGGAGATGAAGAGTCCCACGATATTCTCAATGGTCAGGCAAATGGTAGACAGGGCGTCGTAAGTCAGATACTGGGCCCGGGGGAAACCGTTTTGTTCCGGCCAGCAGGCGGGCCCTTCTTTTAAGGGCAGGTAGGCCTCCCAAAGGTTCCCCTTGTGGTGGTTCCCGTCGTGGCTCATGGAGTCCAGCACAAAGTAGAGGTGGCGGATGGCGCATTCCCGGGCCAGATCCCAGCGGTGGTAGCGTTCAAGCCCCTTGATCACCATGAAGGTAAGGTGGGGAAACACGGAGCCCCGGAAACCCTGGCCGTTCTCGTTGAAAGAGCTTTCATTTACCGCCAGGGAGGGGAAGGGGTGGGGAGAACCGAAGAACAGGGGATCGGAAAGTTTCGTGATGATCTTGTCCGCCTTGTCGTCGTTGGGAATTTCCGCCAGGAGGGCCCAGTAACCGCCGATGGTCTTTACCGGGAGCCGTTTTTCGTCTTTGTCGATGTCGCAGTAAAAGCCCCCGGCGGGGTCCCACATCAGGGAATTTATCCGGGTCTTTAGGGAGAAGTAATGCTTTTTGTAATGGAAACTTGCCTCTTTGTCGTTAAGGATATCCGCCAGGGCGGCCATATAGAGCACGTTAATAGCCATCATGGCGTTAAAGTCCATGGGGTAGGCCGCGTCTTCCCGGGGAGCGTTGCCCATACCGCTGGCGGAAAGGGGGCTCTGGTAGAGGCCGTTCGGCTTTCTGAAGACCGAATCTATCCAGCCGGTGTACCGGTGGAGGATGGGCAGTATGTCTTTTACCCGCTTTTTGTTCGCCGTTTTGTGGTACAGGTTGTACTCCGCCCAGGCGAAAAGAGGTATCCCCAGGCCTTCGGGGTTATCCGCTTCCAGGATGGGCAGCCCGGTTACCACGTCGTAGGCGGAGCGGATTGCCCCGTCAGCCTCCTGGCGGCTGTAAAACAGATCCAGCGTAGGGTGGGCCTGGTAGATCCGGTTTGAATAGACAAGGAAAAACGATGAAAAAATAGCGTCTATCTGCTGAACCGCCGGGCTTCCCGGATATGAGAAAAATTTCCCTTCGATACCACTCTGGTTCCCGTTCTGACTGCCACCCTGGTTTCCAATCTGGCCGCCGCCCTGCTCGCTGCCCGGGTTCCAGCAGTCCTGAATCCATGCCCAGGTTTTGTCGTAGATATCGACAAAATCCTGGTCATAGAAGTGAATTTTGGGGAAATCTCGCCTTGTCACCCGCGTTTCTCCTCGTAAAAAACACCTTCCGGAGGGTTTTTTTATGACTTTTTAGTTTATATGCATCCAACCGAGGGTACTCTATACCGTTTAAAAAGTCAAATTTACGGCGCCGACTTTCGCTTTCCGGGTTTTTACCCCTCCCTACCTGGTCTTTTGCTTTTATTATTTCGTTATTTGATTTATTATACATTTACCATGATAAATTTTCCATTAAATTTTTGGAGAAAAAGGTGTTAAAGCCTTATGTTTCTTTGGAAACACGCATATTGCTGCCCACCGCCGCCAAAACCTTCTGTCCCTGCGGCCCCGGCGAATCCTGCCCTGTTTGCCGGGGGGAAGGGGGGGAGCCGCGGCCAAACCCCCTGGCCTTCCGTAAAGCCGCCTTCCTTATCCGGGGCCTCAGCGGCCTCCTGGCCCCGGAGCTTCCTTACGAGATGGGCTCCCGGCTTCCCCCGGAACTTTCCGATCCCTTGAGCCGGAAGCCCCCGGTAAACCTTTCCCGTTTTTCCCTGAAACTTGGAACCGGCGCCTATATCGATATCATGTTCCACCGCCGCAGGAAGCGGGTGGAGATTCCCGAAATACGCCTGGAGGAGGATGCCGGCCGCCTGATCCGGGAGAAGGGAGAGGTAAGGATGGACTACTCCCGGGCGGGTATGCCCTCCCTCAGGATCAGTACCGCGCCGGGTTTTGAAATAGGGGAAGAGACCGAGGTCTTCCTCTCCAGCCTGCGCCGCCGGATACAGTACCTGGAAATCATGTCGGGCCTGCCCGAATCCGCCGTTCCGGAATTCTCCTCCCCCGAGGAAGGCGGCGGACAGCGGGCTGTCCTGGAAAGCCTTATACGCTGCAACGCCTATGTGGCCATTGCGAACTACCCCAATCCTCCGGCCGATTTCGTCAAACTGAGGAACCTCAACTCCTTCAACTTTGTTTCCAAGGCGGTGAACGCGGAACTCTCCCGGCAGGAAAAAATACTCACCGGGGGAGGGGCCGTAAGGCCGGAAAGCAGGATCTGGAACGAATCGAAAAACGCCTCCGAGTTTTTCAAAACCCGGGAGGGAGGGGAGCAGATCAAATTTTCCCTGCCCCAGGGCATTCCCCCTTTCCGCCCGGATCCGGAAGTTTTTAGCGATCCGCCGGCTGAACTTCCCGAAAACCGCTGCAGGCGGCTGATGAACGACTACGATCTTACCCAGTTTCAGGCGGAATTCCTCTGCGACGAAAAAAGCCGGGCCGATTACTTTGAGGAGACCGCCGGGTTCGGCGGGGATCGCCGGGAGGCGGCGCAGTGGCTGGCCTCTTTCCTGGTCAAGGAATTCAAACGCTCGGGGCTCAGCCCCGCCAGGGCCCCCTTAACGCCGGAACGCTTCGCCCGGATCCTCGGGATGCTCAAAAACCGGCAGATCCACGGGAGCATAGCAAAGCAGCTTATCCCGGAAGTGCTGAAAGAAAACCAGGATCCTGAAGATATCATCCGGGAACGGGGATGGGAACAGCTTAAGGACCGGAAAACCATTGAGGCCATCGTCAGATCGGTAATCAAGGGAAACCCCCAGGAGGTCGCCCGGATTCGGGAAGGCGATCCGGGACCGGTACAGTTTCTTGCCGGGCTGGTGATGAAAGAATCGGGCGGCCTGGCGGACCCCGTCCTGGTAAGGGATATTCTGCGGGAGCAACTCTCGGTTTCCCTGATCTATGTACTCTCCATGGGCGGAGCGATCTCCGGCCGGGTAGGCGAGGACGGCGCGGTGGAGGCCGGGGACGAACAGGTTCTGCGGGAACTTCTGGCCGGGAATAAGGCGGATGAGGGGAAACCCCAGGTAAGGGTAGAATCCATGCCGGTAAGGCGGATCCTCTCGGAAGAAATCGTTCCCTCCGACTGGGCCGTTCTGGTAGAATCGGTGGCGGAACGGCTGAATTCCGGCAACGCCAGGGGCATCGTGATAGCCCACGGAACCGATACCTTATCCTACACCGCCCCGCTCCTTTACTGGCTCTTTGCCGATTCCGGCGTCCCCATCGTGCTTGCCGCTTCCTCCACCGCGCCGGGCCAGGGGAGCGAGGCGGGCATGACCCTGAAAAAAGCGGTAAACCTGGCGCTGAAAAAGACCAAGGGGGTCTACGTGGTCCACGGGGGAAAGGTACTTTCCCCGCTAAATCTGAAATTCGAGCGTATCGGCCAGGACGGTTTCCGCAACTGGAACCAGGGAATCCCGGTCTTTACCGGCAGTTCCCTCCTGACCGGCTCCCTGGATACGGAGCGGTATATCCTCTCCCAACTCCTGGAGGAGGCGGTAAATTCCATCTGCGTGATCCGCATCTATCCGGGGCTCCGGGCGGACTACCTTATCGCGCTTATGGATCGGGGGGTGAAGAATTTCTTCCTGGAGCTTTACGACACCGGAACCGCGGGCTTCCGGAAAGGCCCCTACTCCCTTAAAAAAGCTTTCAGCATAGGAAAACGCCGGGGGATCCGTTTCTACTGCAGTTCCCAGCAGGAAGGGCTGGTGGATTTCTCCCTCTACGCCAGCTCCCGGGAAATCTGGCGGGAAGGGGCTATCCCCATGGGGCCTTACACCACCGAAACCGCGGTGGCCCGCTTCTTGGCCGCCAGTATCATCGCCGACAATGAAAGTGAAAGGGCCGAGCTTATGGAGGGACTGGCGCGGGAAATCGGCGGGGAGTAAACCAGGAGCCGCCTACTCCGCGCCTATGGCCCGCAGGATACCCTTCGAGCGGGCTTCGGCGGCTTCGGCCTCGGCGGTCCTGCCCTCTTTGCGGTACACTTCGCCCAGGGCGCGCCAGTCCATGGCAAGGCCCCAGGAGTTTTCCGCCCGGCGGTCCAGGGCCAGGGCTTCCTCCAGAGCCGCCGCCGCTTCCCCGTAGCTGCCCGCCACGGAACGGATGGAAGCGATAAGGTACCAGTCGTAGGCGGCGTGTTCCAGGTAGCTGTCTTTTTCGTGGATAGCCAGGGCCTTTTTCACCGCCCCTTCGGCTTCCGTAAAGCGGCGGTTTTCCTTTTCCGCCAGGCCGATCACCGTCCAGCCCAGGGCAGCGGAGAGTTTGTCGTTTTTTATGAGCTCCAGATCCTGTTCCACCTGGTTTTTCACCTGCCCGGCCCTTTGCGCGCCCGAACCGTCCCGGATGGCCCCAAGCAGCCTTCCCCGGGCGGCGTAGATCCGGCAGACCGCGGCCAGTTCCCCTCCCTTTCCGGCGCCGCCTGCCCCGCTCTCCGCCTCCGCCAGGGCGGCGGCCCACTCGGCATCGGCTTCCTCCCGCTTACCCTGGGAGAATAAAATGTTCCCCCGGGAAAGACCCGTGCGAACCCGCAGGGAAAGATCGTCCGCCGCCACGGCGATCCGCCATACTTCGTCCAAAAGACCCAGGGCGGTTTCGAGATTGCCCCGGTCCGCCTCCTGATTGGCGATACTAAGCTGGCGTTCCCCGGCGGTTCTCAGGCCGGTCGTCTCGGCGGGCCGCCGGGGGGCGGACGAACAGCCGGCAAGGAGAAAGGCGGCGCAGAGGAAGCCCGGGAGGATACGGGGCTTACAGAAAAACCGGCAAATCCCCCGGGCTCCCGAAAGGGCGGCAGGCCGCCTGTGTTTTTGTTTTTCCATGCCTTTCGCGTGTTTGGCGCTCATCACCCCTGACCCCCGCCTTCCTAAAAGTCAATGTCCCGCAGGCTGGTTCCTGTAGGCTCCGTTTCCACCCTGGGGGGAATACCCTTCCTCAGGATGGGGTTGTTGGTCAGGGCGGTAAGTACATCCTGGGCTTTTTCCAGGGCGCTACGCAGTTCGTTTACCGTGGCGGCTATCTGGGGCATCTGGAGCGGCAGGTAGGCGCTGGTTTTTTCCAGGTTTTTAAGGGTAACCGACACCGATTCCAGGGAGGAAACCAGGTTGGAGTACACCGGCCCTTCGGTATCCAGAACGGAAGATACGGTTCCTTCCGGGCTGATCAACATTCCCGAAAATGATTCAAGATTGCCCAGGATGGGCTGTAAATCGGCCAGAACCCCGTTCAGGGAAGCGGTAACGCTCGCCAGGGTACTGTTGAGGTTTCCCGAAGTGGAGTTCAGAATGCCGGGAAGCCCGGTGGTTATTTCCTGTACCCCGGCGACGGCCTTTTCCACATCCTCCAGAGTCCGGCCCAGGACGGTCTCGCTGGTTCCCGCGAAGGCGCTTTCAAGCTGGTTCAGCACCTGGTTGACGTTATCCAGCAGGGTACCGGCCCGGCTCAGGATCAAACTGATACTGTCGTCCCGGAGGGGGATCGCGGCCAGGCCGCTTTTCTGCAACCCCTTCCCTTCGGGGGAATTGACGTTGGGGATAAGATCCCCCTCGGCCAGAACTTCCCCCCCCCTGCCGGGGTGGAAGAGAAACTGGTTCCCCAGTACCGGTATGGGCCCCACAACCATCTCCACCAAAGAGCCGGAACGAACCCGGGAAATATAGGTGTCAAAAATGTAGAAACGCACCTCCACCCGGTCGTCGCCGGCAAGGTCAAAGGACTTTATCCTGCCGATGGTAAATCCCTTGTACTGAACCGCCATGTTTTTGCTCAAACCCGCCGCCGAATCGAAATAGCTTACAAAGTGGTAATCCCTGGCGAACCATCGCTGGTTGGAACCCAGCATGAAGATCACAAACACCAGGCCGCCAAGGGCGATGATCACAAAGAGACCGACTATCTGGTCGGCGAGACGGATGGTTAACTTCATGCGGTGATTCCCTGTTCAAGATAGCGGGCGATATCCTCGTCCGACTCGATCTGATCCCGGGTAAGCTTTGCGTAAAGCTCTCCCCCCATGATCATCAGCACATGATCCGCCAGGCTGCGGATAAGCCGGGGATCGTGGCTGACAAAGATAACCGTATGCCCCTCCTCCTGATGCCGCCGTACCAGCCGTACCAGACGCTGGGCGGCGCTGTCGTCCAGGGATTCGGTCCACTCATCCAGAAAGAGGAGGCCGGGCCGGCAGATTATGGCCCGGGCAAAGGCGATAAGCTTCTGTTCCCCCATGGAAAGCTGGGAAGGCCGGAAACCAAGCTCCTTCCGGTAACCCACGGCCTTCAGTACCTGATCGATCCGCTCCTCCCGCTCTTTCCGGGTCATCCGGGGGAAGTGAATCCTCAGGGGAAGCTCCAGTATCTCGAAAAGGTTTTGATTGGCCCAGAGAGCCGAATCCTGGAAAACCACCGCGGCCTCCCGGCGGAATTCCAGGTTCTCCTTGTGGTTCATGTGGGCAATGTTTTTCCCCCGGAAACTTACCTCCCCCTTGTTGGGAACCAGGAGCCCCGCGGAAAGTTTGAGTACCGTGCTTTTACCGTCCCCGGAAGGCCCCACCAGGGCGGTGGTTTTGCCCTCCTCGTACTGGTAGGAAAAATTTTTCACCAATACCCTGTCCTGGGCGGAAAAATTTACGTTGCTAAGTTCCAGAAAAGCCATACCCCTTACCCCAGGATCACATTATACAGGACTGAAAGGAGAACATCGAGTACAATACAGCCCGCGAAGGCGGAACCCACGGCCCGTAATCCCGCGATAGGAACCTCCGTGCTGGATCGCTGCACCGCGAAACCCTGGATCAGGGCCACCACGGAGATAACCATGCCGAAACTGAGGCTCTTTATGATGGACAGAAGGATGTCGTGGAGAGAGAGGGCGTTGAGCAGGTTGGCAAAGTAGATAGACGCCGGCATGGCGTTGAAAAGCTGGGCTACCAGGAACGAGCCCGCCAGACCGAAAATCGAAAAGTAGATGTTGAGCAGGAACATCGAGATCGTTACCCCCAGGAAACGGGGAACCGCCAGGTACTCGATGGGATCGATGCCGATGGAAATATAGGCTTCCACCTCGTGGGAGATCACCATGCCGGCCATTTCGGTGGCGAT
>JAISWN010000080.1 GCA_031271075.1 Treponema sp. | reverse complement strand
GACGAGGCGGAGATAAAAGGCCACCGCCGCACCTACATCGGCGCCATGCCGGGGAAGATCATCCAGGGCCTCAAGATTGTGAAGGCCAAAGACCCGGTATTTATGATAGACGAGATAGACAAGATGGGGGCGAGTTACCAGGGCGACCCGGCCAGCGCCCTCCTGGAGGTACTGGATCCGGAGCAGAACTACGCCTTTCGGGACCACTACCTGGACCTGCCCTTCGACATCTCCCGGATCTTTTTCATCGTTACCGCCAACACCCTGGACACCATCCCTTCGCCGCTCCAGGACCGGATGGAGATCATCCAGCTTCCCGGTTACATCGACACGGAAAAGCTGGAAATAGCCAAACGCTACCTGGTACCCAAGAGCCTTCTAAAAAACGGCCTCAGGAAGGGGCAGGTAAAGTACAACGCCGATTCCCTGCTGTACATCGCCAACGGCTACGCCCGGGAGGCGGGGGTAAGGAACTTTGAAAAGAACCTGGATAAGATACACCGCAAACTGGCCAAACAGATCATTGAGGAGGAGGAAAAGGAGGCTGAGGGGGCGGCCGGGGAGGAGGCGCTTAAGGAAAGCCCGGAAGCCCTGGGGGCTCAGGAAAAGGCGTCCAAGGCTCCTGCGCCCAAGGTCCCTGTCCGGAAGTTCGCCATTGACCGGAAAGTCATAGAAGAACACCTGGGTAAACCCATATTCCCGGAAGGGGAGGTAAAAAAGGCCGACCGTCCGGGCATGTCCGTGGGGCTTGCCTGGACCAGTATGGGCGGTGACACCCTGGTTATAGAGGCCACGTCGGTTCCCGGCAAGGAAGGGCTTACCCTTACCGGCAAGATGGGGGACATTATGAAGGAAAGCGCCACCATTGCCATGACCGTGGCCCGTAAACTGGCGGTGGAACGTTACAGCCTGCCCGCCGACTGGTTTGAGAAGAACCATGTCCACCTTCACATCCCCGAAGGCGCTACTCCCAAGGACGGCCCCTCCGCGGGGATCACCATGGCTACCGCCTTTCTCTCCCTCGTGCGGGGGAAGACCGTAACGGACCGGCTGGTCATGACCGGGGAGCTTTCCCTAACCGGCAAGGTGCTGCCCATTGGGGGCCTTAAGGAGAAAACCATCGCCGCCCGGCGGAACAAGGCCAAGCACATCATCATACCCAAGCAGAACCTGCGGGATCTGGACGAGATCCCTGAGTATGTGAAAGAGGGTATTGAGTTTCACCCGGTGGAACGCTTTGACGAGGTACTGGCCCTGGCCTTATCGTAAGGGGTATTAGTGAAACCTTAATTGACGGCGGAGTGCGGCTTTTGTATAGTTAAGATTGATGGGTGTATTAACCAGTCAAAAAATAGCGACTTTCTATGAACGGTTTAGGGAGATCGATGTAACCTATACCAAAGAAATTATCCAGGTTACCGGCCTCCAGTCTAAACAGGTCTATCTTAAATGTGTAAGCGACGTGTGGCCTTGCGTGATCTATTCGTCCTCTTTCCAGGGGGCGAAAATCGCGGTTAATATCAAATCCGGTCTCATCGCCAAGCTCCAGCAGGCTAACAACATGGTCAGCATCCGTTTTTGTTTTAAAGATCCCGGCGGGGGGGAGCAGGTAACTTTTTTTGTATCCGCCCGCTCGACTGGTTACGCCCCCTACGGCGGTTCCCAGGATGTAGCCCTCTTTACCGTCCAATTTACCCAGCGTCCCCCGGACGACTTAATCGAGATTATGGGGCGGCTGCTGGATGCCAATTTCAATTCCACCAAGCGGCGGGACGATTGGATCGTTCTGAACACCGAAAACATCCGCAAGTTGAACCTTCTTTCAGGGGAGGCGGCGGTATTCATACAGGGTGTTCCCAGGCGTTGTATTGTGCGGGATATCTCCTTTTTCGGGGTAAAGATCGTTATGATGGGGCTGATCAAGTTCCTCCTGGATAAGGAGGTTTCCATCAGGCTGGATTTTAATGAACCCCGGCAGAGCTACCTGGTCAAGGGGCGGTTTGCCAAGGCGGAAAATGTGGAATCCCGCAAGGATCTTCTGGTTCTGCATCTTGTGTTTGACGAGGCGGTGATTCCCATGGCTTACCGGATTCGGCTGAACGATTACTTTGGCGCTATCCGGCCGGCAAGCGACCCTTCAGGCGGAGGGGGGCTGAAAAAGATTCCCCAAAAACCGGCCGCGGATCCTAGCCTCCAGGCCGGGGAAAAGGGCGGGGCGGTCCCGGCCGGAGGCGCTAAAACCTGATGCCTGAACAGCCGCTGTACCCTGCCGGAGGGATCGTGTTTCTCGCGGTTCCCGAAAGCGTCCGGGGACGTATCGAATCTATGACCCGCCACGCGGCGGGGGAGCATGAAGAGGAGGGGGCCGGCCATGCCCATACCGATGCCGATGCCGATGCCGATGAATTTCAAATCCGGCCCGAAATACCCATCCCCGTGGAATTGCATCCAGGGGAGGAAAGTCTCAACCTGGAAGAACTTTCCTGGGAGATGATCCTCTCGGGGATGTTGAAGATCCTGGCCGCCGGGAGCCCCCCCGGGGATAGGCGGCCCGAGGGCTTCGGGCCTGCCTGGCTTGATTACTACCGCCGCTTTGTGCTGGCCCTGCGGCCGGATATTCTGCCGGAGCTAAGCGAAGCGGCCATTTTTAAGGCAAAGAACGGGGATTACGGGCTTTCCCTGGAGATATTTAGCGCCCTCAAGGGCCTGTTTCCCCGTTCCCCGGCGGTACTGCTCAATTCGGCGCTGGTCCTGGAGGAAAAGGTTGCGGCGCTGGAGCGCCGGGGGCAGGAAGAGGAAGCCGAAGCGGAATCCGCCGCCACGGAGCGGGCCTACGGGGAAGCCCTGGCCCTGGAACCTCCCTTTCCGGACGCTTTTTTTAACGCCGCCTGCTTCTACCTGAAACGCCGGGATTTTGGCCGGGCAAGGGAACTTTTAAGCGCCTACCTGGACCTCTCCTCCGGGGGGAAATCCTCTTTCAACGTTTCCGCCGGGACTTCCTCCTCTGATAAGGAGAAAAGGGAAAAGGCCCGGGCTTTCCTTAAAGAGATAGGGGAAAGCTGCCTGGACGACCTCAGTTTCCGGGAAGCTTGGGATCTGATCCGCCGGGGCAGGGAGGAGGAGGGGCTCCGGAGCATACGGGGCTTCCTGGAGCGGCATCCTTCGGTGTGGAACGGCTGGTTTGTCCTGGGCTGGGCGCTACGCCGGCTTGGCCACTGGGAGGATGCCAGGGCATCTTTTGAAAAAACCCTGGAGCTTGGGGGGGACAACGGGGACATACGGAACGAGCTGTCCATCTGCCTGATGGAACTGGAAGATTACCCCGCCGCCCGCCGGCAACTGGAAACCGCGCTACGGGCCGATCCGGAGAACCTTAAGCTCATTTCCAACCTGGGGATCCTTGCCATGAAATCCGGGGACGACGACGAAGCCGCGGGGTTTTTCCGTACCGTCCTGGAACTGGAGCCCGGCGATCCGCTGGCCCGGCGTTACTTTAACATGGAGCCCTGAGAAAGCTTTTTCGTAACTATTCAGTCGCCGCGGGGGATAGCGGAAATCGGCGGAATGAAGGGGCTTTTAGCCCCGAAATGAGCCGATTGAGAGCGGAAGGGGGCGGTAGCCCCCTTCGTTAAAGCACTGGAGAACAAGAAAAGCTCTGAAATCGCGCTACGACTGAATAGTTACTTTTATTTTAAAATTGTACAATTTTTGGAAAATATTTTACATTTAAGGTTTCTTCTCCCAATGAGAAAATCTGTTTTGGGAGCGTAAGTCTTCCGGAACAGGATCTTTCAGGAGGTTTATAATGAAAAAAATATTTTTATCGGGGCTTGTCTTTTTGCTGGCCGGTTTTCTTGTTTTTGCCGGGGGCAGTAATCAGCAAAAAACCGGTTCCCAGGGAGCGGAGCAGGTTACCGTAAAGTACGCTTTCTGGGGCGCCCCGGAAGCCCTGGGCGTGGAGGCGGATATTATATCGGCCTTTGAGGCGGCGAACCCCAGCATCAAGATAGAACCGGTGGTGTCCGGGTTTGGGGATTACCATACCAAGCTGCTCACCATGATTGCGGGGGGGTCCGCGCCGGATGTGATGAGGATTTCCACTCAGTACCTGCCTGATTTTGTCAATTCCAAGGGGCTCAGGGATATAGACAGAATGGCCAGGGAGCATAACTACGATCTCACGAAATATTACAAAGAAGGGCTGCTGGATTGTTCCATTGACGGCGTACTGTACGGCCTTCCCTGGGGGACCGCTCCCATCTACATGATTATGAACATGACCATGTTCGAGGAAGCGGGTATTCCCCTGCCGTCCTATGACTGGACCTTCGACGACTTCCTTGAGATCGCAAAAAAGGTAAGCTCCGGAAGCGGGGCCGACCGGAAATACGGATTCGCCATGGAAATTCAGTCCGATCTTTATCCCATGTACCCCTATATCTGGGCCAACGGCGGCAATTTGCTGGATTCTTCCAGGAAAAATTTCCAGCTTGACCAGAGCGCAAGTTATGAGGCGATTCAAAAAATAGCCGAACTTTACCAGGGCAGCTATATGCCTCCCGAAACGCTGATTACCGGAACCCAGACCGCGTCGGTGCCTACCTGGATCATCAACAATAAGGTGGCCATGTTCCAGGGAACGGCGGCGGTGGTTCTTATGCTCCAGAACGCGGGGGTTAAATTCGCGGTGTATCCTTTGCCCTCGGGACGGGCTACCAGCCATACCACGGTGGTAAAATCCAATACTACCAGTATCAGCGCGGGAACCAAATACCCTGAAGAGGCATGGAAGTTTTGTATCTTTGCCCGGGGGGATGAAGGGGAATCGCTCTATACGAAGGCAAAGCGGGTGCCCCCTTCTATTGATGATGAAAAATATTGGGACCTCTACCTGGACGCGGGCAAGTACCCCAAAAACATCAAGGAAGTTACCGGGCTTATCTTCGAAAAATACGGGAATCTCGCCCCGGTCAGGAGAGGCTACCTTGAGCTGGAACAGCTTTTAACGCCCCTTATGCAGAACATACTCCTTGGACAGGTTACCGCCGAACAGGGCCTCAAGGGTATACGCCCCCGGGCTCAGGCCATTCTGGATAAGAACAATTAGGATTGCCTCTGAAATGAGGGCCGGCAAGCAGCCGTCAGAGCGGCCTTGCCGGCTATCCTTTGAATTTCAGAAAAGGCTGCGGTTATGTATGGTTGTGTGCGGTTATGATCAGTAAAAAGAAGGAAGCCCTGGCGGCGGCGCTTATGCTGGCCCCTAATTTGACGGGGCTGTTGATATTCATGGTTATTCCGACGGCGGCTTCTTTTGTAATCAGTACCACGAACTGGAATTTAATAGGGAGTCCGGGCTGGGCGGGGCTTGAAAATTTCAGGGAGGCGGAAGAGTTCTATTATGAAAGACCCAATTCCGCTTCTCAACGCCCAGGCCGATCCGGCGGAAGACTTTTCCGAACCTCAGAATAATTATTTTTTCTTAACGGATCTGGAAAGTTTTGATGCTCCCGGCGGACAGGGCAGGATACGCTGCAAAAGGTTCAGGCGGAAGCTCCGGCTTTCGTTTAATCAGGAAATGCTGCCCTTCGAAGAAGCCCAGGGCTGGGAATTTCCCCCGGATTACCAAAATGACAAAACAATCAACATGGAGATCGGCTTTTTAAGGGATAATGTCATACGCATACGCCTGGATGCCCATAAGGACGGCCTGAGGCGGGATCACCGTGTTCCCCTGGCTATTGAAGATGCGGAAAAACTGAAAGCTTCCGATGCCTCCTGGACCCTCGTTTCCGATTGCCCTAAAACGGCGGTGTACGGCAATAAACAGGGGATGTTACGGATACACAAAAATCCGTTTCAAATTGAATTGGCCGATCCGGCGGGCAAAGAAATTTGGAAATCCTGTTCCATACTGGAAAAAATCAGCCTGCTCAATTCGGAGCCCCTCTCCTGCTGTTTTGTGCAGAAGGCCGGAACAGAGGAACGCCGTTTTGTCTTTTCCTGTACAGTCTCACCGGATGAACGGTTTTACGGCTGCGGTGAATCCTTTACGGGCCTCAACAAACGGGGTCAAAAGATAGTGTTCTGTACGATTGACCCCAAGGGCGTGGAAACCGCCCGCATGTATAAACCGGTTCCTTTTTATATGAGCAGCCGGGGATACGGCGTTTTTATGCATCATTCCTGTCCCATGACATTTGATTTTGGAACCGCCTATGGGGGCGCCCAATCCCTGTTCGTGGGGGAAGATTGTCTTGATATGTTCGTGTTCCTGGGCGGCCCAAAAGAAATTTTGGCCGGGTATACGGATTTTACCGGCCGCAGCCCCATGCTTCCCCCCTGGTCTTTCGGATTATGGATGGGCCGCATTACCTATACTTCGGAACAGGAGGTGCTGGATACCGCCAGGAAACTGCGGGACAATCGTATCCCCTGCGATGTGATACATCTGGATACCGGATGGTTCAGCCGGGAATGGAGGTGTGATTTTGTATTTGATCCCCGGCGTTTCCCCAACCCCGGCAGAATGCTTACGGAACTCCGCAAGCGGGGCTTCCATTTGAGCCTTTGGCAGTTACCCTATATGACGCCGCAAAACAGGCTGTTTCGGGAAGCCCTGGATAAAGGGTATGCCATAAAAGATGAAAACGGAGAGATTCCCACCGAAGACGCGATCTGCGATTTCAGCAATCCCGCCACGGTAACATGGTATCAAAACATGCTGGAAGCAATACTCCGCCTTGGGGTGGATGTGATAAAGGCCGATTTTGGGGAAGCCGCTCCATACCGGGGTGTTTATCACAGCGGGAAAAGCGGCTGGTTTGAACACAATCTCTACCCCCTGCGGTACAATAAGGCGGTGGCGGATATTACCCGCAAGGTTAAAGGTTACTCCATGATTTGGGGACGGAGCGCCTGGGCCGGAAGCCAGCGTTATCCCCTTCATTGGGGAGGAGACGCGGAAAGTACAAACAGCGGCATGGCTGCCACCCTCAGGGCGGGGCTTTCTTTCGGCCTTTCCGGTTTTCCCTTCTGGAGCCACGATTTGGGCGGTTTTGTTAAAACCCCCAGTCCCGATTTATACCTCCGCTGGACCGCCTTTGGCATGTTCTGTTCCCATGCCCGCTGTCATGGGAACCCGCCTCGGGAGCCTTGGGACTTTCCCGGTAACTTTATGGAGGAGTTCCGGCGGCTGGTAACATGGCGCTATTCCCTTATGCCCTACATTCTCGCCCAAGCCCGCCGGTGTTCCCAAACCGGCTATCCCATGATCCGGCCCCTTTTTTTCGAGTTCCCCCTGGACAAGACCGCCTGGTATCCGGAAGACGAATTCCTGTTCGGCGATGATATGCTGGCGGCCCCCATTTTTGAGGAACACGAAAATTCCCGGAATGTTTACCTGCCGGAAGGAAGCAAATGGATGGATTATCATACCCGGGAATGTTTTGAGGGCGGAAGGTGGCGCCGGCTCAAAACGGATCATTATATTGTTGTTCTTGTTCGGGAAGGGGCGGTTATCCCCACCGCGGAACCTGGGGAATCCGTACAATCCATGGATTGGGAAAGATGCCGCCTCAACATATACCGCAAGGATAATCCCTTCCTCCGGGGAACCCTGCCGGACGGCAAAGGAGGCATTAAAAACCTCTGCCTCCCCCTGGCGGATATGGGTAAGGAATACAGCCTTTCCCCGGATGGGCTAGTATCCCGGCACGATTAAACTTGCGGATTTGGGCGCATTCCCACCTACGGCGGGAACCGGGCTATCCGCTTCAATTCCTCGACCCCTGTGGGGGGTCTGCGGGATTTCCGCTTCTATCCCTTGCGCTCTGCCAAGCCTTGCGTTTTCCCGCCGGGAAACAAAGCCTCACTTTCATAGTTGTCGGGATACTAGGGCATGTTGTCCGAAAAGGCCTCCACTTCCCCGTACATGTCCAAAAGGCCGTCCACAATCCGGGGGGAAGTACGCAGAAACAGGGACGAGGAAACCAGCCTGATGTTTTTTTCCCGTCCCGCCCTGGTTTGAAGTATCACCGAATCGGCGGCCAGGACATCCTCCGGCCTGGTAACGGCCATGGACCCAAAGAGGAAATCCGGGTTTTGATCCAGGATATACTCGGGGGAAAGGATGGGCTGGGCGGCGTCGAGACCGGCGGCGATATTGACCAGGCCCAGGATGGAGAGAATCTCCCCGGGCAGGGACTTTTCCGTAAAGGCCATAAGGGGGCTGGCGGAGTAGAGGAAGGCCCCCTTAAGGGGCGCCCCCCTATAACGGAGGGGCCGCTGCGCCAGGTCCCGGCGAAGGCTTTGCAGCCGTTCTTCTTTTTCCCGTACCACCTGTTCCGCCGCCTCCGCCTTCCCCGTCAGGCGTCCCATGATCCGGGTAGTGTTGAAAATATCGGCGATAGAATCGGCGCCGTGGATAAGGGCCGCGTAACCCCGGGAAACCAGATCGGTAACAATGGCCACGGACATAGCGTTCCCGATGATAAGATCCGGCTCCAGGGCCACCATAGCCTCCAAATTGGGCCGCGCCGCGTTGCCAATGCTGGGCAGGAGGGCCGTCTTCTCCCCGGGCCACACCGGGTCCCGGCTTGAGGAAATGGCAACGATACGGTCCTCGGCGCCGATAAGGTAGAAGGTTTCCACCGCGCCGGGGGAGATAAGGATGATCCGCTCGTAGGCCCTGAGGGGTACGGAAAAGCCGTTGGTATCGCGGATGAACTCTCCGCCCCCCTCGTCCCGGACGATGGTCCAATAAAGCGGGACGTCCCCTTCAGCCGCCGGACCGGCAGGCGGACCGGAATCCCGCCTGCCCGCGGCGAAGGCCGCGGAGGCGGCAAGACACAAAAGAAAAAACAAACCCAAGGTTTTTACCGGCTTCATATTTTTTTCGTCTCCTTTTCCGCCGTAATGGCGGCGCTAAGTATATCCACCGCGATATTGTTACCCCAGAACACCCCGTCGGCGCTCAGGCCCAAAGGCGCTCCCGGCGATGCCGCTTCTAAAAGTCCCCGGTCACGGTAATAGGCTATCCGTTCCTTCACCGTTTTTTTCGCTTTCCCCTTCAGTTCCCCGGTGATTCTGTCCGCGTCGTAGAGGCCGAACTGCAGGTAGCCCAAAATTTTGTGGTACTTTTCGTAACGCGGATCCGGGGCGGATACAAAACGCTTTCCCGGGGCCATAGAGTACAGCGGGATACCGGCGATGTTCCCCCCCGCCCCGGCGCCGATGGGGATAATATCGCCGTTGTCATAGCGGACCCGGATGTACTGGTACCGGTCCCGGCCAGGGCGGGCAAGTTTGGAAAGCTCCAGCAGCTCAAAGCCCCGCTCCCGGAGCCCCCGGTACAAGAGGTGGTGCCGTTCCCGGTCAAATTCGATACTCCGGTTGAAGGTGATCGCCCCCGATTTGATGGACTTTTCCAGTTGGGAGCCGGGGTGGATCATCAGGGAGTAGAAGCTGACGCTGTCCGCCGGCAGGGCGGCGCAACATTCCGCGTCATAGGAAACTTCCTCCGGCTTTTCACCGGGATAGCTGTAGATGATGTCCAGGCAGAGGCTGCCCCCAAAGGCGGCGCGGAGGGCGCGAAGCTGTTCCAGGGCCTTTCCGCCGTCCCAGGTTCTGCCCAGGGTTTCCCTTCCCCGGTCCGAAAAGGTCTGGATACCGATGCTGAAGCGGTTGACCCCTCCCCGTTCCAGGACCGCGGCCTTATCGAGCCCCAGGTTGTGCAGAGTCGATTCCACGGTGATCTCACAGTCCTTCCGCAGGGGGATATGGTCGCGGAGGGCCTTGAGAACCGTGGAAAACTGTTCCGCGCTCAAGACGGTGGGAGTACCGCCGCCAAAGTACACCGCGTCAAAGGGCTGTCCCCGGATATAGGGCCGGCGGCCATACATTTCAATTTCGCGGACCAGGTAGGCCGTGTAGGCATCCAGATCGGCGGCCTTCCGCTCGTCCCGGTTAAGGTTGCAGAAACTACAGAGCCTGTCGCAGTAGGGAACGTGGATGTAGATTCCCCGGGGCCGGGGCGGCAGATTGCCGGCAGGCAAACCGCCGGTAGGCAAATTGCCTCCCCCTTCGTGCCGGGGGGGTTCCCCCAGCTTTGCCTCCACCGCCGGCCAGCCCCCCGCTGCCAGGAGGCCCATAAGCCGCTTCCCCCTGGATCTTCCCAGCAGGGTGTCCAGGCAGCGTTCCCCGTCATGGTGGGAACGGTAACGTTCAGGAAACACCGGACAGCTCCTTTCCGGGGCGGATCCGCCGGGGCAGCACATAGGGCCGTCCGTCCTCGTCAATTTTCACCGCCGCCCGGACGCCGTAAATTTCCTCGACAATGCCTTCGGTCAAAATATCCGGGGGGCAACCCTGGTAACGGAGTTTTCCGTCCTTGAGGAGTACAATCCGGTCGCAGTACTGGGCCGCCAGGTTCAAATCGTGAAGGACCGCCACAATTGTTTTTGCTTCCCGGTCCGCCTTCCGCCGCATCAACTCCATAATTTCTATCGTGTGGTTCAGATCCAGGCCGCTGGTCGCCTCGTCCAGGAGGATAATGTCCCCTTCCTGGACCAGACAGCGGCCAATGACGGCCTTTTGCAGTTCCCCGCCGGAAAGGCTCATCACGTCCCGGTCCGCCATGTCTTCCATGTCCAGAATCCGCAGCACCTCTTCCACCATCCGGCGATCCTCCCCGCTGTAACCGGCCCAGCGGTCCTTCAAATGGGGCAGCCTGCCCATGAGAACCAGGTCCCGGACCGAAAGGGAGGAACGGATCCCCGGACTCTGGGGTACAAAGGCAAGACGCCGGGCCCGTTCGGCCCGGGAAAATTCGGAAAGGGCCCCGGGGTCTCCGGGGGAACCGGAAAAAACAATCCGTCCGGCGGAGGGCTTGAGAAAACCCAGCAGATTTTTAAGGAAGGTGGATTTTCCCGAACCGTTGGGCCCCAAAAAGCCCAGAAATTCCCCGGCCCCCAGGGACAGGGAAATGTCCCGCAGTACCGGACGGTCCCGGTAGGCAAAACGCAGCCCCCTCACCTCAATTCCCACGGGAAGCTCCCCGCTGAACACCGGTCTGCCGTCCACCGGCCCGCCGTTCTCCCGCGGCAAGGAACAAAAAGAAGGGGGCGCCGAAAAAGGCGGTTACCACCCCGATGGGTATTTCCACCGGGGCCAGGAGGCTCCGCGCCAGGGTATCGGCCAGGAGCAGAAATACCCCGCCGGTATAGGCGGCCAGGGGCAGCAGGCGACCGTGGCTGTTCCCAATACAAAGCCGCACCGCGTGGGGAACGATGAGTCCCACAAAGCCTATCATCCCCGTAAAGGCGGTAGAAAAGGCCGCCATCAGGCTGACGATGATCAAAAGCCGCCGCTTAAAGGCCCCCACGTTTAAGCCCAGGGAATGGGCCTCCTCATCCCCCAGGAGCAGGGCGTCCACATCGTGACGGCGGTAGAAGAAATAGAGGAGTCCCAGGACCAGGGGGCCGGAAAGCAGGGCCACCCGGGGCCAGGAGGCGGAACCCAGGTAACCCATGGTCCAGATCATCACCCGGTAGGCGTCCTGACCCGCCAGGTACATCATGAAGGAGGTAATGGCCCCCAGGAAGGCGGAGATGGCCACCCCGATGATGAGGAGGGAGGCCGTATCCGCCCCGCCCTTCTTCGCGGAGAGGCTAAAGATGAGAAAGGCGCTGCCCATAGACGTGATAAAGGCAAAAAGGCCGTACCAGATATCCGGTAAATTGAGGATGAAGGCCAGGGCCGCCCCGGCCACCGCGCCGGAACTGATACCGATGATGTAGGGGTCCGCCAGGGGATTGCGAAACACCGCCTGGGAAATGGTCCCCGCCCCGGAAAGCATCATTCCGGCCAGCAGGGCCATTGCCAGCCGGGGCAGCCGGATCCCCAGGATGATCTTCGCCGCGGCGCTGTCCGCGTCCTTTCCCAGGAGCACGGAGAGGATCCGCCCCGGCGGGATCTTTACGCCCCCGGCCCAGACACCGTAGGCCAGGAGCAGGGCCAGAACTACGGAGACCAGGGCGACAAGGCCGCCGGTTCTCCCCCCGGCCCGGATCTTCCGGGCCTTCACGGAGCCGCCGGGGATTCATGGCCGCCTATCATCTTGAGGAAGGCCGCCGCTGCCGCGGCGATGTCATCTTCGTTGGGATGCTTCGCCGCCTCCTCGTGGCGCTTCCGCCGTTCTTCAGTCATGGCGTGGGGGTTATCCGGCGGCAGGGTCTTAAACCTTTCGATAAGGGCGGGGTCCACTTTCCCCTGGCACAGAAAGGAACCCAGGCACGAGTTCTTTTCCGCCGCCAGGGCTTCGGTCTTTTTCGCCAGGGACTTGGCATGGTCCGAATCGGGATAGGCCCCCAGGGTGCCAAAGAGCCCCAGCCGCCGGCCCTCCAGACTACGGATATAGTCCCGAGCCTTTTCATCGGCCTGGCCCCGGTCCGCCCAAAAGCCCACCAGCACCCAGGGGGCGCCGGCGGGGTCCGGCTTTTCCTCCACCGCGGCGATCCGGGCAGGAAAACCGGAATCCTCCAGGACCCGGCGGATGCCTTCCGCCAGTTTCCTGGTATTCCCGGTTTTACTGGAATACACGATAAGCCCTCTTTCGTTTTGATCTTTCATGCTGTCCTCCGAACACTCCTATTGTTGTTTTATGCGGCTAACACGCCGGTCATTACTGTCACTAATGCCGGTCAAGCCGGTTTTTCCCCTTTCCGGCAAAGGTGGGCGGAAAGGTCTTTGCCACCCCCTTCCGGTTTGGCCGTTTTCATCCTGGCAAAGACCAGGGCCTTTACAAGCAGAAGCGCTACAAGAGTTATCCTAAGGTGGATGACGGGACTGGTGATAATAACGGGCAGGAGCATGGCAAGGACTACCAGGTAGATAGACAGTTTTTCCCGCAGGCTTAAGCCCCGCTCCTTAAACCGGCGAATCCGCGGCCCGATATGGGGATTGGCCATGAAAAGGCGGTAGAAACCTTCCGATCCCCTTAAAAAACAAAAGGAGGCGGCCAATAAAAAGGGGGTGGCCGGCAGCAGGGGCAGAAGGATCCCCCCAATCCCCAGGGCCAGAAAAATAAAACCGGACAGAACAAACAGCGCTTTTAGCGGCTTCATACCTCAGGGTACAGAAAAATATTTGCTTTGTCAAACAAAACGCCGGTAATTTTTTAAAAAAATCCAAAATCCCCTTGACAAATTTTTTCCCTTTAGTTAGTATCGTCTAACTATATTTTATCAGGCATACTTTATGGCATACTACGGGGCCTTTCCAAAACAGGGAAAGCCCGCCGGTAAAAAGGACGGTTAAAGAAGGATGAAGCGTTTCCGTAATTATTTGCGCCGAAAAGAGACCCCCCCCCCCCCCCATCTTTTGGTCTGTAGAACACATCCACCCCCCGGATATTTTTAGTTAGCCGCATTTTCGCCGCCTTTAGGCGGAAGAATGCAATTTACCCGTTTTTCTTTTTTGAATTTTTCACGCATCCATGCCGGAAAGAAATTCCAGGGGTGGAAAGAGATTCCGGCGTGAGGTGGAATATTTATCTTAACGTAACAAAGCGAGGAACTATGCGGATACTGGCAGTTTTTATCACCCTTTCCTTCCTGTCCCTGTCCCTGGGGGCCCAGGAAGATGATGAAGAGGATTACGGGGACGAGATATACTACGATGAGGGGATTACTATTACCTCCACCAGGGGCGAAAAGCGGCTGGCCGATACGCCGGTGGTTACGGAAATTATCAGCCGGGAAGAAATAGAAAACTCAAGCGCCGCCACGGTGTCGGACATTCTGGAAGACTACGGCCTTATGTTTACCGGCAACGCCATGGGGGACTATATACAGATGCAGGGCATGGGGGAAGACCGGGTCCTGTTTCTGGTTGACGGGCGGCGGCTGGTGGGGCGGATTTCCTCCCGGATCAAGGGGGAGACCCTGCCCCTGGGCAATGTGGAACGGATAGAAATAGTGCGGGGCCCCCAGAGCGCCCTGTACGGTTCCGACGGCATCGGCGGCGTTATCAACATTATTACCAAAAAACCGGAGGACAAGCTTTCCCTCAGCGCCTCCGTATCGAACCGCTTTTTTCTGCCCTACGACGACCCGGATACCCCTGCGGAGGCGGACCCCAAGGATTTTGATCCTCTCCTTCAGCAGGACTTTAACGCGCTTCTGGGCTTTCCCATCGGGCCAACGCGGAATTCCCTTGCCGTAGAGGGATCCCGTTCGGCCTTTTACTACAACGAAACAGAGAGTTCCTCTGTTTTGCCGCGGATCCTGCGGGGAAAGGCGGGGCTGGACACGGTTTTTCCCCTGGGAAACACCGGGGAAATGAAGCTGGGGGGGTCCTTCCTGGCCATGCGAAGCGATGATCTTACCAGCAGCCGGGGAGGACTTGACCGGCGGGACTATATCCGGGCCGACGGTTATATCGAAGCGGGTTTTAGTCCCCAGGAGAACAGTTATCTTACCCTGCGGTTTTACGACAACTTTTACCAGCGGGACAAGGACAGCTACAACGGTATCATGAAAACCTGGACCACCGGGGAGAACCACGAGAACGAGAACTACGCGGCCCTGGAACTTACCGGGGAATACGCGGGTTTTGACAACTGGCTCCTTACCATGGGCCTGGAGGGGGCCTACAACTCCATGGATAAGTACAACCTCCGCAACAACGGGACCTTCGCGGCGGTGGACAAAGAGGCCCTGTTTATCCAGGCGGAACGCTACCAGGAGGGCCTTTACTCGGTCCTGGCGGGACTGCGGGTGGACCGGACTTCCCAGTTCGGTTTTGCCTCGGCCCCCAAGCTTTCCGCCATGTACTATCTGCCCGCCGGTTTCCGGGTCCTGGGCGGCGCGGGGCTGGGCTACCGGGCACCCAATTTTAGCGATCTCTATTTGGTCAAGGACGACAACCCCAACCACCCGGTGATCCGGGGGAACGATCAGCTTAAACCCGAATACGCCCTGGCCTTTAACGCGGCCCTGGAATATTCAAAGGCCGATCTGTTTTTTGGACAGGTAAACGGCTACTACAGCGAAATGTTTGACGAGATTGTCCATGTGGATACGGGGGTTCCCGATTCCCTGAACCGGGCCGTGTACGACACCGAAAATATCGCCCGCTCGTACCGGATAGGTTTTGACAGCGAAGGCCGCTTTACCATCCTGAAATTCGCCTACCTTTCCGCGGGTTACAGCTGGCTTTACGCCTACGACCGTACCGAGGAGGCGGAATTCTTCCCCCAGCCCAGCCACACGGTAAAGGCAAAAGCCGGCGTTGAGCATAAAAAAACCGGGATCGCGGGCTACCTGCAGGGCCGCTTTTTTTCCGCCCTGAGGGACCCGGATACGGACTACGATCCCCGCTTTGTTTTGGATTTTTACGTTTCCCTTGACATCGGCGCGCATTTTAGGATCCACGCCGCGGTTGACAATATTACCGGCCTTATCGATCCCCTGGGCCCCTCCACGGCCCAATCCTTTACCTTGGGGCTTCGATACGTTCTGTAGGACCCACACCGGCGCGTCGCGCCGGTTTTGATAATAAGGGGCGCTATGCCCCGCAATAAAGGAGTTTCTTATGAAACAGTATCGTTACGTTCTTGCGACCCTGGCCCTGGCCTGCGCCGTTTTCCTGCTCCCCGGCTGCCAGGTTGAGGAAGATGACGACGGGGGATTTAAAGAGTTGCCGCCGGTTTCCCTTGCCAGCGCGGATGGGATAAAGTATTACTCCCTGAGTACGGGAGCGGAAGTAACGGGGGACGATATCAACACGAACAAGTGGGACATCGCCTTTACCCGGACCCGGCTTGTTTTAACCAACAGCGGCGCCACCGCCACAGGTTTAAGTTCCGGCGGGGACGGCGGGGTCTGGTACACCGATAAGATCGTGCTTTCCGATGCGTCCTTAAACGATAGAAAAGCGGAAGGTATTTTGGAGGACTATACGACCGATCAGAAACGGTATGTTTTGAGCATGGGCAGCACCCCAGCCGAACCAACCCTCAACATCATGAGCTATGTGGGCTACGATAATGAGGGCACAAAGGACGGATTATCGAGCGGGAATTGCCTGCAAGGTTACTCGTACAACAAAAAGCAGTATTATAACTCCCCGGCCATGGGGCAGTACGGTAGTACCAATCAGGTGTACATCATCCGCCACGGGGACGGGGTTCATTTCTCGAAAATCCAGATTGTTTACGAGTATGTGGACTCCAAGGACAACTGGGCGGTGAGCTACCAGAATTTCTAAAACGCCGGGGAAGGGTCCTGGGGGCCAAACCGTTTTTGGTTTGCCCCAGGGCCGCCCGGGCTTTGACCGGGCCGAAGGAACGTTCCGGGGAGGGGGAAGCGGCGGGTTTCCCAAAACCACGAACTTCGGTTCGCTGTTGGTTTTGGGGAACCCTCCGGATTTAAAAATATATTTAACCGTCAGGGCGCGGAAGGCGGATTTTCTCCTTCTCCCTTTCCTTTTCCTTTCTCGCCCTGGCGGTTGTTATTACCTTGTAAACACGAAATGATCGGATGTTTCAAAAGAATTTAGCAATGGTATTCCTGAAACCAGTATCCCCGGGGGTGGGCCTTAACGTGGTAGCGCCGCCGGGGCGGGGGAATGGGATCGCAGGCCCGCAGGATGGCGGCCGCGAGTTCCGTAAGCATATCCGCTTTTACGGCAAGATACGCGGGATCGCCGAACAGGTTGTGAAGCTCTACAGGGTCCCGATCCAAATCGTAGAGATACCCGGCGCCCAGCATATCCACCTGGATCTTGTAAGGCCCCTTGCGGAGCATCCGTACCTGGCCGCACTGGGTCCAACTGTTCAGGCAGTCAAAGGTCGCCGGAGGTCCGCCGGGTGAAAAGACCTTGCCGGCCCCCTCCTTTACCAGATCCAGACTGTCCTTTTCGTCCCAGTAAAGGCCCCCAAAACCACTTTCCGAATAGGCAAGATCGAATTCTTTTTCCGGGATCTCCTCCCCCGCCAGCAGGGGCAGGATACTCTTACCCTGGACCCCGAAGGGAACCTCCCGGCCGATAATGTCGCAGATCGTGGGAAAGATATCAACGATATTCACGCAAGCCTCCCGCAGGGTTCCCCGGGGCTTGATACCCGGCCCGCGCCACACAAAAGGAATACGGGTGAGTATTTCCGGCAGATCCGTCCCCTTACGGATAAGACCGTATTCCCCCGCAAAATCCCCGTGATCCGACAGAAAGAGAACCAGGGTGTCTTCCCCCAGCCCCCGGGATTCAAGCCCCTGGATAAACCGCTTGAACTGATCGTCAATCAGGCGCAGCATGCCGTGGTAATTTGAGCGGGCCCTCAGAATACGCCCCTCTATATCGGGCCCCAAAACCTGTTCCCAGATCTTCCGCAGCCAGAGAAACCTATGCCCCTTGTCCCCCAGGATCTCCGGCCCGGCGTGGACAGGCGGCAATTGTTCCGGGGGAAAGAGGTCGAAGTAGGGTTCCGGTACCTGGTAGGGATTATGGGGTTCGGCAAAACTGAGCCAAAGGAAAAAGGGCTTGTCCCGGGGACGGCTGTCCAGAAAGGAAAAAGCCGCCGATACGTTCTGGTAGGGATGCTGCGATTCCAGCCCTCCCGGCGAGGGGGAATGGATCTCCAGGTGATTCGTGGCGTCCATAAACCGGGCAAAGGCTTCCTCCCGCTGGTTCTGAATTTTCCGGTT
>JAISWN010000320.1 GCA_031271075.1 Treponema sp. | reverse complement strand
TTTCTCATTTCTTGTCTATCTTTTCCTTCTGTATCTTCAATAACACATCAGATTGAAGTAGAAGATAATCCTGAAGTTGTTCATCAAGATTATTATATATTTCAATCAATCTGTCAAGTTTAACATCGGGAGGCCCCGAACTAAACATTTTCCCTTTTCCAAACCTTAACCATTCCTTACTGGCATTGAAAACAGAAGACACTAAATGTATAATCCGGTCATTAATTATCTGGTTTCCCAATTCTAACTCACCGTAAAAACTCTGGCTTATGTATATCCGTTTGGAAAATTCCCTTTGGGAGAGTCCCAGTTTAGCCCTTATTTCCTTTAGCCGGTCGTTTATTCCACTCATATTCACTTAAAGAATAGCAGGCCCTCAAAATTTATTCAATATGCCGAAAGTGTATGTTTATTTATACACTTGACAGACTCTTTATCGGTTAATAAAATGACCCATTGACGGTTTTTTGGATTTATGGGAGAATTATCGTATGAATTTTGAACGGGTCCGGGAATTTCTTTATATATTACCCGTCTCATTCAGAGACCGGGGAGGGCGGCGCTTATGACCGGGAAAAAAAATAATCTTGACAAATTAAGTCATAATTATAAGGAGCTGGACGACCAGGGGCGGGAGACCCTGTTAAAGATTGGGGAGAAAGTCTTCACGGTGAATAACTTTGTAAACCGGGAGATTTCATCTTTAATAAGCAAGAACAATAAAGAAGAAAAGTTTGAGAGTGAATAAGACTTTAGTTTAATTATAACATGCAATTCAGGTTCAAACTTTGATTGAATGATTTTGTAATTAAAGTCTCGTATAAGACTTTAAAATATGTCGGCGGCGACATTAACACCGCAAAGGAGTTTCTAAATGAAGAAACTTAATCTCTTGGTAATGCTGGTTAGTCTGCTGGCATTGAGTTTGGCTCTCATCGGTTGCCCGACTGATTCCGATGATGACGGAGGCGGTGGAGGCGGGAATGTTCCAACTGAACTGATCGGGAATTGGCTCAGAGATTCGGGAGGAACCGAACGCTACCTTGTATTTAACGCCAATGGCTGGGGTACAGATAACGATTCATTTGCCGATGTTGAGTTCTATTGGGTAATTACATCCGCAACTGAAAACAAGATTGAATACCAACACAGACTGGGTGCGGATGTTGGTACGGGAAGTTTTGAGTGGACGGTAAGCGAAAGTATACTTACCATTTCAAACTCTGATGATCTGTCGGCTGGTACATACACAAAACAACAATAACATTCTTTGTGTATTGTTTTAATTCCCGTTGAGAAAATGCCCTGTCATAACCGGCAGGGCATTTTTATTCGTGCCGAGGGGGTTTAATACCCCGCCTTTCAGGGCGGTTAAAGAGGTATTAAACCTCCAAGTGCAACCACTTCGGGAGAACAACATACCTCGCCCTTCAGGGCGAGGTTGTTGATTCGTGAATATCTAAACTTAAATTCTTATATCACATTTGAAAATCAAAATAAAGGCGGTTCAATATGTGGTCAAAAGAGTTACAGGAAATATCGAAAGTATACTTTGAAATTGGCAGTAAATCCCTAACATATAAACCACGTCCTTATACTTTAGATTGATAGATATGGAAAATCTTGTCAATTATCATATAAGAAATTTATATAAAGTGATTTATTTTATCTTGTACACATTTACCCTCAGCTCCAGGGCCGGCAGCCGGTCCCGGGGAAAACCCGCCGAAACAGCCTCCTCAAAGGCATCGGACAGTTTAAGAACCCCTTCGTCGGGATACGGCTCCGTGCCGTTATAAAGCACGATAAACTCAGGCCGGGGTATGGAGAGCTTTTTCCTGCCGTAAAGGTTTCCATCGGAAACCAGTTTCTCGTATACCCTTTTCTCCTATCGTGCCAGGTTCTTTCGCAGACCTTTGAGCTTCTTTTGCTCAATTTGGGCGCCCGGCGCTTCCAGCACCAGGCGGGCGGTCTTGTTTCCCAGATCCGCGCATTTTGAAAGGGGCAGGCCCCGGAGCCAGGCGGAAACAAAGGCGGCGCAGAAAGCGTCCCCCGCGCCGGTACTGTCCCGGGGGCGCACGGCGAAGGTTCTGCTTTTAAGGATGTTTCCCCCGGCGAATACCATGGCCCCCCATTTCCCCCGCTTAACCACCACAATGGGAAAAAGTTCGTTGGCCGTAAGGCCCAGGAAAAAACGGTACATGTCTTCGGTAAAGTACTCCGATTCCCCGGCGGGGCCGTCTTCCCCGGGGCTTCTCCTGCTCAGGGCGCTGTAAAAGGCCACGGATTCCTCCTCGTTCATAAAGAGGATGAGGGGGTAGATCCGGCTGTAGGTGGCTATTTCGTGGGCATGGGTCCGGGCAATCGCGGAGGAACCGAGATCCAGGACCACGGCGGTTCCGCCGTGGTTCGCCAGGTCCAGGACGTGGCGTACCAATTCCTGCCGCTCCGTCATGTAGCCGTCGATAACCACGAGGCCGGCGCGGCGTATATCCTCCTCCCGGATATCCTGTTTGCCGAGTTTCAGGGAGGCGGAGGGGGCGGCGGCTATCCGGGTTTCCCCTTCGCCGGCGGCTCCCCCGTCGCTCAGTTTCAGTATCAGGCAGCATCCGGTGGGGGCGTTTCGGGGGAGCAGCCTGGTCTTTACCCCGGCGGCTGAAAGCTCCGCCTCAAAGAAACGGCCCTGTTCGTCCAGGCCGGTAGCAGCCAGGCTGCCGGCAGCAAGGCTGAAGGCGGCCGGAGCCTTTCCCGCGGCCCCTATGAACCGGACTTCCGTCCCCAAAAGCCCCGCGATTTTCGCCACATTGGCGGCCCCGCCGCCGGAACAGGAGAACTTCTCCGGCAGTTCCCGGAGAGCCGCGGCCAGGGCCTCATACTCCAGGTGCTGTACCGCCTGGTCAATGCCGTGCCGCCGGGCAAAATCCCCGTCTCCCGGGGCAAAAAAATCCACTAGTACGTTGCCAATGCAGAGAAGTTCCGCCGGTTTTTCTATTTTGGACAATGGGCCTGCCTATTTGGGAAGGGCGATGATCTCCTGAAGTTCCGGGTTCTTGGCAAGCTCTCCCTTCAGCCCCGCCTCCCGGCCCTTGTTTACATAATCCTTATTCTGGAAAGAATACCTGAATTTGGTGTGAATGTCGTAAGTCCCCGCCATAAGGGCGTAGGCATCTTCGGTCATCACCAGTTCCTCGTCCGTGGGGATGATGTAGATGGGGATTTTCGATTCCGCCTTGCTGATGATCGTCTCGGTATTCCGGGTATGGGACATCCCGTTCTTCCGGGGATCGAAGACAATGCCGATGCCTTCAAGGCCGGAAAGGATCTTCTCCCGCATGAACCAGGCAAATTCCCCAACCCCGGCGGTAAAGACCAGGGCGTCCACCCGGCCCAGCACCGCCTGATACGCGCCGATGTACTTCTTTACCCGGTGGGCTTCCATGTCCTGGGCCAGAAGGGCCCGCTCGTCGCCCTCCAGCTTTGCCTTCTGGATGTCCCGCCGGTCCGCGTATTTGCCGGTTACCCCCAAAAGCCCGGATTTCTTGTTCAAAGCGGACTCTATCTCGGCGGCGCCCATGCCGGTCTTCCGCATCACGTAGAAGGGCATGGCCATATCCGCGTCCCCGGAACGGGTTCCCATGATAAGGCCCTCCAGGGGGGTTATCCCCATGGAAGTATCGAAGGAACAGCCATTTTTGACCGCGTTTATCGAGGAACCGTTCCCCAGGTGGCAGATGATAAGGTTCGTCTCGAAGGGATCCTTCCCCAGGAGTACCGCGGCCCTTTTGGCGGTGTAGAGGAAACTGGTTCCATGAAAGCCGTAGCGCCGGACCGAATACTTCTCGTACCACTCGTAGGGCACCGCGTAGAGGAAAGCCTCGGGCGGCATGGTCTGATGCCAGGCGGTGTCCATAATGGCGCAGTGGGGTACCTGGGGAAGCACCTTCTTGGCCGCCTCTATCCCCATGATATTGGCCGGATTGTGCAGGGGCCCCAGATCCTTTACCTCGTTGAAGGCCGCCATGGCCGTGTCGTCCACGATGACGCTTTTGGTAAACTTGTCCCCCCCGTGGAGTACCCGGTGCCCCACCGCCTTGATAACCGACATGTCGCTGATCACCCCGTACTCTTTGCCCGTCAGGGTCTTGATGATCAGATCCACCGCCTCCGTATGGGTGGGACAATCGTGGTTAAAGGTAAGCTCTTCCCTGCCCTTTGCCTTGTGGCTGATGAACGAACCCCCCAGGGTAACCTTTTCCACAATACCCACCGCCAGAATGTCCCTAGCCTCCCAGTCGTATACCTGGTACTTGGCGGACGAAGACCCGCAATTCAGCGTCAAAATAACCATCTGCTACCTCGCTTCCCGAATTTTAGAAGAATTTTAACCAGAATACCATAGGCGGCGGGTCAGGTGGAAGGTTCCACTCCCGGAAGGTTGAGGCAGGCGGCGGCGCATACGCATTAAAGACCACAGCATACAGTAGCCTCGGAGTTTCGTGGAAACCGCCCGGCGGCTGTTTAGTCTTCCCCGCCGCCAAATAGAGTCCGGCGCACATCCGTGCCGGCAAGTTCAGCGTGAGCAGGACATTTCACCGCGAGTAGAGCCTTTCTTTACTTTCAATGCGTTCTGTGGTAGTTTCTATTTTGATAACGTCTTTTCTCCTTGGGTGAGTTTCTTTTGTCAATTAAACTATACCACAAAAAGGGAAAGGCGTGGTCTTTTTTTCACCTGTTGGGTGAATCCGATTCTTTCG
>JAISWN010000306.1 GCA_031271075.1 Treponema sp. | reverse complement strand
AGGTTCAGTTCCGGAAACACGGGGCTGGATTCGGCGGCGGCGCGGTTTTCCTCCCGGATGGCGTCAAACACTTCCTGCCTGAACACCTTTACTGTTTTCGGGGCGTCTACCCCCAGGCGCACCTGATCCCCCCGCACTTCTATTATTGATACGGAGATATCCTCCCCGATCATTATCTTTTCGTTGACCTTTCTGGATAGTATCAGCATGGCTGCCTCGTCTTGGCGGCGGATATTTCCGCCAGGATGTCGTGCCTGGTCTTCCAGCGGGAATCCGCCAGTATCACCTGCCTGGCGGCGCGGGTGTCCCGGTTTATCACCACCGGCCCCTGCAAATTCGCCGTCATAGGGCTCCCGTCGGCAGGGATGGTTACGATGGCAAAGATCAGTGCCTCTTCCGGCCCCTTTATGCCGATGTCCGAAAGTTCCTCGTTACTGATATTAACCTCGTAATCCGGGCGGAACAGGAAGGGGTTTATCAGGATAAAGGCCGTCTCTGCCGAATCCAGCGACTGGAGCCAGTAAAAAGGTTCCTTTTCCGCGTCCAGCAGCACGTAATCCCGGCAGGATTCAAAACCGAACAGCCCCTGGGAAAAGCTGATCCTTTGCCGCTCATCCACATCAACAAGCCCGTACGCCTTGGTAGCTACCTTCACATTCCACTCCTCTTAACGTAAAAAATCCAACAGGGTCGGCGGGACGATCTTCGCCGTAACCTGGAGGGCAGCGCGGTGGGCAAAGTCCATCATCCCCAGTTCCGTGGCGGCATCCACGAAATTCAGGCCCGCCTCCCGCCCCAGTTCGGCAGTTACGGCGGGAATCTCCTGGTTAAGCCGCCGCCAGGTGGTTTCGACCCGTTCCTCCCGGCTGCCTATCTCGGCGATCCGGGCCTGGATGTTCCCCAGGGCCAGATCTATTCCCCCTATGCCCTGGCTGCCCGTAAAATCCTGATCCCCCCGGTACAGGGCGTCCCGGAGGCGTATGGCCATATCAAAGACCGAACCCCCGGCCACCCGGGCGGAATTGCTCCAGTTGGGGGCGTTGTTCTCCATGTTGCCCCGGATAATCCCCAGATTCCGCATAACTAGGGAGCTCTCCCCATCCTCTACGCGGTCTTCCACACGGATAAGATGGGCGTTTGTCCCCTCCAGGGCAAGACCCCGGGACGAAGGATCCACGTAGGCCTTGACCGGCGCGGGGGAGTTGTTGATTTTGGCCACAATAGCCTGGACCGTGTCGCCTGAGCTTACCGGTATCTCTACCCCGTCGATAAAAAAGGCTCCGTCCCGGGTTACCCGGTAATCCGTGGCGTCCACACCGGAGAAGATCTGCATCTTCTCCGCCCAGAACGCCTCCCCGCCGCCAATATCCAGTTCCGAATAGGCCCCGTCGGTAATCTCCGTTCTGCGGGAAGCCCCGGCGCCCCGGTATTCCACCCGGGCTACCATGCTTTCCCCGCCGCCGGGCACGGCTCCCTCCACAATCCGGAAAGGCTCGGTAAAGGCCTTGTCCCCGGCAAATACCTGTTTGCCGTCAGGTCCGGTGGAATTGGAAACCGCCACCAGTTCCTTGATAAGCTCGTTCACCTCCATAGCCATAAGCTTCATATCACCGGGGGTATAGATCCCGTGGGCCCCCTGAACCGAAAGATCCCTTATCCGCTGCAACACATCGTTAGCCTCGTTGAGGTACGTGTAAGTAACGTTGTAGTGATCCTTGGCGTAGAGGGTGTTTTTCTCAAACCGTTCAAGCCGGGCCAGGTAGGATTGGTAGCGCACCGCGTGACTCGCGGCGATGGGATCGTCCCGCAGCTCCCGGATCTTTGACTGGCTGGCGATCTTCGCCTGAATATTGCTAAGCCCCTCTTCCTGCCGCCGCAGGTAGTACTGCATGTCGTTATTCGGCATATCCGTAGAAACCCGTCTCATGTTTCCTCCTCCATCTCCTTACTCAATTCGCGTGCTTTTGTTAGACACCCATTCTGTTAATAAGTGTGTCCAGCAGGGAGTTTACGGTGGTGATAAATCTTGCGGCGGCGGCGTAACCGTGCTGGTACTTGATCATGTTGGAAAGTTCCTCGTCGATGTTAACCCCCGAGACCGACTGTCTGAGATCGTGAAGGTTCTTCATGATGAGGTTTTCGGTCTCCAGGGCCCGCCCGCTCTGTTCTCCCAGAAGACCGATGCGTCCCGCGGCGTCGGCGAAGTAATCGTCGAAGGTTCCCAACTGCCCCACCATAACCGAGGTGTTACGGATAGCCGCTATGGCCGCCGCAGCGTCCCCGTTCCCCGGATTTGCGGCCCTGCCGTTTTCCCCAAAGCCCGATGCCACCGACATAGTATCTTTGAGCAGGCTACGGTTCACCTCGATCCACCCCGAAGGATGGGCGATGGGCGCCAGGGCGTAATCCTCCGCCCCGCCCCGCAGTACCGCTGCTTCATCGGCGGCGGCCCAGTCGTAGGCTCCCTCGGGCCCGGAGGCTTCAAGGAGCCCTGCGTAGCCGGTGAGGAAGTAACCTGAATCTTCAATATGGCGGATCACGAAGTCGGGGTTCTGAATTTCCAGACCCTCTACCATGGAGGCGGTAGTTGCCTTGAGGGAGAGGAAACCGTCCCGGTTAAGCCGGGCCACCACTTCCGCACCTGAGTTGTTGATCCGGCTGACAATGTCGGCCACCGTATCGGTGGGATAGTAGGGGATCCGCGCGTTTTCCCCCCCGGAACCTGAAAGGGTAATCTGCCCCTCAAGCCCCACCTGGGCCTGGCTCTCCAGAACATTGGTTCCGTTTATCCGGTAGATATAGCTGGAATCGTAAACCCCGTCCCCATCCCGGTCGTAGTTTCCGTTCACGTTGGTCACAAAGGGGTATTCGGTAAAAAAATTGTTCCCCGTGGCGCCGTTGATACCGTAACCGGCCCGGTGAACCTCGTTCACCAGATCCACAAAATTCATGGTCATATTGTCCAGGGTCTGAATCTCATCCTCAATCGTTACATCCCGCAGTTCCACCAGGGCGGCAAGACTCCCGCCGCGGAACTGCATGTTGTGCCCGGTTTCCTCCCAGACGATCCGGGAGTAGCCTTCGGTGTCCATGTTTTTTTCCAGACCGAACTGGCGGCCTATCTTCCCCTGCACCAGTATCAGCCCGGCGGTATGGACCATGAATTCGTCAGGGTCCCGCTGATCCACCGTAACGTCAATAATAGACGAGAGCTTATCCACCAGGAGATCCCGCCGATCCAGCAGGTCGTTGGGATTGTCCCCCATGGCCTTGATCTTCTGGATATCGTTGTTCAGGGCGGCGATCTGCCGGGAAAGCCCGTTAACTTCGGCCACTTTGATCTGGATATCCTCGTCCGTCATGGTCTGCAAAGCCTTGAGGGAGTTGTAGCGGTTATGGATACCGTCTATCAGGGTTTTTCCGCGCTCCAGTACCGCGGTCCGGGGGGCGGTATCCGCAGGAAAGGCAGCCAGTTCCTGCCAGGCGTCCCAGAAGGCGTCCATCTTACCACGGATTGAATTATCCCCCGGTTCCAGGTAGATCTGATCCATCTTGCGGATGTAGGAATCCCTGGACTGCCAGTAACCCTCTGCGGAGGCCTGGGCCACGATCTGCTTGTCCAGGAGCTGATCCCGGAGCCGCTCTATCCGTTCCACCACCATCCCCTGACCTATCTGGCCGGGAGTTTCCTCCCGGTTGAGCCCCGGCAGGTAGATGGGCTCGAAGGCGGCCATCTCTATCCGCTGCCGTGAGTAACCCTCGGTAGAAGCGTTGGTCAGGTTATGACCCGTGACGTTCAGGGCCTGCTGGTGGGACTGAACCCCCCGTTTCCCGATTTCGATACCCATAAAGGTGGATGTCATATTTCACTCCATCAGAATAACCCACCGCGGCGGGATACTGTTTTAAAAATTCTGATTTAAAAACTCTGGTTCAGCACCATGCTCCGCATATCGGCGGGGATCAGCGCCCCCTGCCGGGAATAGACCCTGCCCTTCCGGTCGGGGAAGGCGGCCTCCAGGAACCCGTTTACCGTGGCCCTGGCCTCTCCAAGGTAGCCGAGGAGACTGTCGTTTGATATCCGTACCCGCAAGGTTTCACTCTTCAGGTTCCGGTACAGCCCGGCAAGTTCCTTCCCCTCCGGGCCGGGAAGACGGGAAGCCAGGCGGTAGAAGCTTTCGCCTTCCCGAACCCCGTCTCCCGCAAATTCCGCCATAAGCCCCACCCGCTCCCGCTCCAGAACCTGGAATTCGGCCCCCAGGACATTCAAGCTCGCCATCAACCCCTCAAAATTCTCCCAGACCCGGTTAAGAACCGTCTCCCAAACCTGTTTTTGCAGGGAACCGATCTCCGTTAAAAGCTCAGTCTCCCGCCGCAAAACCGAAGAAAGCCGCCCAAAAAACCCGGATTCCGTCACTCTTTCCATACCGGCACACCTCATTTCCTTTATCGGCACGGGAAAAAAAGCCTTAAGCGGAAAGGATAAACCAGATGAAAAGGCTGCGTGATGCCGTTGACATAAAACCGGAATTTAGGACATAGTAATCTTTACCTTTTAGGCCTTGGTGGATGTAGCTCAGTGGTAGAGTTCCAGATTGTGGATCTGGCCGTCGCCGGTTCGAACCCGGTCATCCACCCGTTTTATATGGCGAACCCGGTCATCCACCCGTTTTTTTAGAAGGGGAAAATGCGGGTTCGAAGGGTTTTCGCGGCCCGCGGAAGCCGGAAGGCTTCAAGGGTAAACCCCGGCCTGGAATGAGCAAACAGGATGTTTTGTTTGCGTTCGTAGCTCACCTGGATAGAGTAACGGACTTCGAATCCGTAGGTAGCAGGTTCGAGTCCTGCCGGACGCAAGGGAGGCAGGACTCGAAGGGTAAAACCCGCCGACCAGAGGGAGGAAAAGGCGCCACGGATGGCGCCGTCAGGGTTTTACCCCGGCCTGGAAGCCTGAGACAGGATGGCGAAGGCTGGAAGGCGAGTCCTGCCGGACGCAAGGGAGGCAGGACTCGAAGGGTAAAACCCGCCGACTAAAGGGAGGAAAAGGCGCCACGGATGGCGCCGTCAGGGTTTTACCCCGCCCTGGAAGCCTGAGACAGACGGAAAAAAATACAACGGCAAACATCGGACATTAAGTCCGCAATTACCGCTGTACCCAATGCGGACACCAGTTCATCAGTGAGCATGAAATGACCTATCGCGGATGCCTTTCCTGGATCGTTGGGATGGTCAAAATCATGCTGGTTCGGGGAATCGGCATCCGGGACATCAGCGCCGTGCTGCAAATCAGCATCACCAAAGTCTTAAAAATCCTCAAATCAGGCAAATATCAGATACGGCCGAAACAAACCTATTATGACTGCCTTGAAATAGACGAATTGTGGAGGTATGTAGGGAAAAAGAAGAACAAAGTGTGGCTTATATACGCATATCACCGGGAAAGCGGGGAAATCGTTGCCATGAAGTAGGGAAGGAGCACACGGTAGGGATAGAAGGGGTGCGACACGAGGTCGCTTGAAATAGCTGACTAAGAGCAGAAATACAGCCGCTATCGGGTCTCCCTCGTACACCTTCAGAACCAACTGCCCCGCATGCCTGACCAGTTTCCCCGCCACGCATATAAGCTCTCGCCTATCGTTCCGGCCGTAGGCCGAGCCGCCTACTGGCCCAGTTTGTCCGGCAGGACAAAAAAGCGTAAACAGTCCTGTTATGTGCCGTTTTTTTGTATCTTACTCAAATACAATAAAACCCTTTTGGGTATCTGGAGCCGATTGTGGATACCACCTCTTTTCCAAAAAAAGACTGGTTAGTTCAGAGACATCAGTTATTTCACGCACCATGTAGGTCCCTTTATCCTCAATAACATAAAATTGTTCGTTTATATCTGGCTTAATATCTATTGTTAGAACTTTCCATCTATAATTTCTAATGTTTCCGTTGTCGGTAGTACCATCAACAAAGATACGCATTTGGTCACTGGAAGTTAAATTAAACGCAGCTATGTCACTATAAGTATCCGTATATAACGCCCCAAGAAGAACAGAGGATGAATAATATAGATAAGATAACATGCGTGAATAAGTAGCGCTTAATGCAGCATTTCTTAAACTTAAACCTCTCGCCCTTCTTTTAGGATCGCTACTAATAAGTTCATTCTCATATAAACTATTAATAATCGCTACACTATCCTCACTTTCGTCCAACTCGAATATGATGTTTTCGTTTGTTGCTATACGAACAAGGCCTGGAATTTCTTTGAAAACCACAATAAGATTTTTTGACGGATCGCGTCTTTGTCTAATTTCGTCTAATGTTGAAATTAGAATTTTTGGTGTTGAACTGCACCCCATCAAAAACCAAGAAAAAAAACAAAAAACAGATAAATATAATAAGGCTATCTTTTTCATTTTTGTACACTCCTATCTCAAAAGTTAGTTATAAACCTATAATATCAAAATTTTCTTTTTTTGTCAATCATTTTTTGCAATAAATTTCAAAAAAATGGCGCCTAACGTTCTGGCTGTTTGCGACGGTTTGGCGGCCCGAATAAGGGCTTTGCGTAGCAAAGACCAGGGCCGACAAACTGTGCCGGAGCAACGGCGTGGGAATGTTCAGACCGAAGGTCTGCGTGTAGCGGAATGACCTAGCCGTTGTGGAGGCCGAGCCGCCTACTGGCCCAGTTTGTCCGACAGGACAAAAAAGCGCTAACAGACCTGTTGAGACTGTCGGAAAAGTCTTCAAACGGCGCAATAACCACTATTTTAATAGACTAATTTCAAATCCTTTTGCCTTTTTTTGCAAGCTATCACACCGCCACGAATGATGGAGACTGCGTATGATTAATGCTTTTTACAAAAAAATTGCGGGGTGTTACACTTGGGCATAGCCCCGCTTGTTTCAGGTGCCTTTTGCGTTACCTAATTTCAATAAAGGGGAAAAAAATGATCGATTCCTTTGGATCGATATAATCAGTTGTTTTTTCTTTCACTCCTTTTATGAAAAAAAGAAACCCGGCCTTATCGTATACAAGTGAATAGGTTTGTCCCGCTTCAAAGGTATAGGTAAAAGAACCTCTATAATATGAGGTATTTGTGCCTCCCCCTATTCCTGCCTCATATATAATGGAATGGTTGCCCGCCGGAAGTATAGGCTTTAGGGTATACGGAGTTGGCCGGCACGTATTTCTTTATCTGGTCAATAGACTCTATATCCAAGAAACCCCACTGGCTGTAATAGTATAAAACACATTGCTGATCTTCCGGAACAGGCTCATGCCAAGATATAGGTTTAATTCTGTTCAAGGTTGTGCAACCCACCAGAACCACCCCGAAAGACAATGCCAACACCATTGCCAGTGTCCCTAAAAAGAATTGTTTTTTTACCATTTGTTTCTCCTTAAAATATTCCATAATTTATTATAGTCCATAAATTTTATATTGTCAACATCTTTTTTAATATTTTCAACAAATTTTAGCCCCCATTTCGCATAACGTTCCGGCGCTATATGACGTTTTTACGGCTGCGATAAAGGAATTGCGTAGCAATTCCAGCAGCCGTAAAAATGTGGCGGAGAAAAACCGCACAAAGGGCGTTAGCCCGACTGCGGTTTTTCGTAGCCCGAGCCGCCGTAGGCAGCGAAGCATATAGCGTCCTGTTATGCGCCGTTTTTCCTGCATCACATAATTCCTATTGCTATAGTAAATATAATCGATATGGTAATGCCCAATAAGATTACCAGAAAAAGTCTGCCTATGAATTTATAGCCAAAACAACAAAAACCCAATAGAACGATTCCAAGTATAACTAACATTAATATTCTTTTATCAAATATCAGTCATACTAAATGTAACATAACGAGCAAATATCATAACCCTAATATCACCATAGGGTGTTCCTTTCCACTCACGAGCCAGTCCGGCAGTTGATGATACCGGCCTTCTTCCCAAAACTTGTATAAATTCATCAACAATACCATTGAATAATTCTTGTTGTTCACTTGCATTGGCTGGCGTAAGTAAAATAGTGGTTTGAATATTGCCATTAATAATTCTACATTGAACTACTAATCTGCGATTTTGCTGCAATTCATGTTCCCAACCACCTGTACCATCTTCTGTATAACCAGCTTTTAATAAAGTTGCACCCAATGTGCTTCCAGTAAAGTCTTGCATTTTATATACGGTACTATGAGCTTCATGTTGTTTGTTTAACAAATCAAATGCCCCGTTTTGAGCGAAAACCACTGTACTGCAAAAAAAACCAATTATAAAAAATATTAGTCGTTTCATTATCACCTCCAACACGATTATATACACATAAAATTATTATGTCAACTGTTTTTCACAGTATTTTGCAAAAAATTTTAGCCCCCATTGCGCCTAACAGTATATATGCGAACAAAATACTATATATGAATATCCGGCTTGTACTTTATTCATATAATCCTTGCCTCCTGTGCAGAATCATTACACTGCCCTCAGAAAATTTAGAGTGCCGCATTGCTACGCCTTTGGCCGTACACCGGTGAACAGAATCAACAACCTCGCCCTGAAGGGCGAGGTATGTTGTTCTCCCGATGTGGTTGCACTCGGAGGTTTAATACCTCTTTAACCGCCCTGAAGGGCGGGGTATTAAACCCCCTCGGCACGAATAAAAGCTCAAGACAAACCAAGCCCTCCTCCGTTATAATGCCCCTATGGTTATTGATTTTCACACCCATATCTACCCCGACAGGATAGCCGCCAAGGCGGTGGAAAACATCGGCGCTTTTTACACCCTCCCCATGCAGGGGGAGGGCACGGTAAGGGGCCTGCTTGAAAGCGCCGGAAAGGAAAAGGATGGGGGGGGCGGAATAGACCGCTTTGTGGTTTTTTCCGCCGCCGCCGCGCCGGGCCAGGTGGCGAGCATCAATAACTATATCGCCTCGGTATGCGCCGAACACCCCCAGTTCATCGGCTTCGGCGCCCTTCACCCGGGCCTTGAGAACCCCGAGGCCGAGATCGGGCGCTTTTCCGGCCTGGGCCTGAAAGGGGTAAAATTCCACCACGACATGCAGCGGATCAACATTGACGACGGGAAGATGATGGATCTCTATGCCCTTCTTGAGGGGAAGTTTCCGGTGGTGTTTCACGCCGGGGATTACCGGTACGGCTATTCCCATCCCTCGCGGCTCGCGAAAGTCCTGGACGCCTTCCCCAAACTGACTGCGGTGGCGGCCCACTTCGGCGGCTGGTCCGTCTTCGATCTGGCCCTTGAATATTTTCAACACCGTTCCTGCTATTTCGATATTTCAAGTTCCCTTCCCTTTCTGGGCAAGCAGCGGGCGCGGGAACTTATCCGCGCCTACGGGGCGGAGCGCTTCCTCTTTGGATCCGACTACCCCATGTGGAACCCCGCCCGCTGCCTGGAAGAATTCCGCGAACTGGATCTTTCGGAAACCGAGCGGGAACTTATCCTCCACAGCAACGCTGAGCGGATAATACAGCAATCCATAAGATAACTCAGGGGCCAAATTTTTTGTCCGCTGTTGAAGCTGCGAGTGTTGAAACTGAGAATTCCTGAGCGTTACCTGTGAGTCTACCCGGAACCGTCCCTATGGTATACACTGGCTAAAATACCACAGGGAGGTTTTTTATGACTCAAGCGCAAAGTTGGGGGCCCAGGGTGCGGCCGCCGGTGGGAAAGTGGATTCCTTTAAGTATCCAGCATGTGTTCGCCATGTTTGGGGCGACTATTCTGGTTCCCATCCTGACGGGCCTGGATCCGGCCACGGCCCTCTTTACCGCGGGTACGGGAACCCTTATCTATATTCTCCTTACCGGAGCCAAGGTACCCGCTTTTCTGGGTTCCTCCTTTGCCTTTATCCCTCCCCTCATCGGGATTTCCTCGGCTTACGGCATGCCCTACGCCATGGGGGGCGCTGTGGCGGCGGGGCTTTTTTACTGTGTGGTTGGGCTTATCATCCGGTTCGCCGGCACGGGCTGGCTGGACAAGGCCCTGCCTCCGGTGGTAATCGGTTCGGTTATCGTGGTCATCGGCCTTAACCTGGCCCCTACCGCCATGGCTATGGCCATGAACGTGGGGGGCGGCGCGGACGGGGAATACAGCCTGGTACTGCTCTCTATCGCGGCGGTTACCCTTGGGGTAACGGTGGGGGCGAACATCTTCCTCCGGGGCTTTTTCAGCGTTATCCCCATCCTTATCGGCCTCGTGGCGGGTTACCTTTTCACCCTGATCATGGGGATCTTCTTCCCCGCCTACCATATCATCAACTTTCAGGCGATTCGGGACGCGCCCTGGTTCGGGCTGCCCCGTTTTCAGGCTCCGTCTTTCAACTTTGTGGCGGTTTTGACCTTTATCATCGTGTCCCTGGCAACCATCTGCGAGCATCTGGGGGACACCCTGGTAACGAGCAAGGTGGTGGGGCAGGATTTTTACAAAAACCCGGGGCTCCACCGTACCCTGGCGGGGGACGGTCTTGCCACCGCCTGGGCCGCCCTCTGGGGCGGGCCGCCGAACACCACCTACGGGGAGAATATCGGGGTTATGGCCATTACCCGGGTGTATTCGGTGTGGGTTATCGGCGGCGCGGCGATTGTCGCCGTACTCCTCTCCTTTTTCCGTAAATTCGGGGCCTTGATACAGACCATTCCCACCCCGGTGCTGGGGGGTATCTCCATGCTCCTTTTCGGGATCATCGCCTCAAGCGGGCTGCGGACCATCGTGGAAAGCGGGGTGGACTACAAGGACAAACGGAACCTGACCATCTCTTCCGTGATTTTTGTAATCGGAATCGGCAGCGGCCGCCTGGCCTTCGCCATTACCGGGAACCTGCGGTTCGAGCTTGCCGGGGTGGCCCTGGCCACGGTGGTGGGAATCATCCTCAACCTGCTTTTCCCCGCAAGCCGCGGGACGGTTGGCGGGGAAAAATAGGAAGATTGGGAAAGCCCCTGTTTCAAAACAACCGGACAACCGGGCCTTGAAACGGGGCCTATTTCCAATTTTCAGGGAACAAAACAACTTTAACCGGCCCTTTGGGCAGCAAACGCCGGCAGATCTCCTGAATTTCTTCCGGTTTTACCTTTTCGTAAAGCCCTGGGCGCTTGTTCAACCGGGAAAGAGGGGTATTCAAAAGCACGGCGGAATTGACGTAGCTCTGGGCGATATAACCGTTGTTCTGTACCGAGGCTTCCCACTCCTTTTTCAGGGCCTCTATGGATTTGGCAAAGGTATCGGGGTTGACGGAACCTTCGGCGGTCTGCCGGAGAAGCCCTTCTACCGCGCCGGACAGTTCCTCCACCCGCTTGGGATCGCAGAAAAAATACACGTTCATCGCAAGCTCCCCTTTGGGGGTGGGGGAAAGGGAAACCCCTGCGGAGATAGAATAAACCCCGCCAAGAGCCTCCCGGATATCCTCGGTCATGCGGATATCCAGGTACTCGGTCAATGCCGAGGCGGCGGCGCTGGCCTCCTCCGTAAAGGGCAGGGGATCGTACCAGCCCATAAATACCATGCTCTGTTCTTCCCGGCCTTTCCGCACAAGGCTTTCCGTTTTTCCCGGCCTTTGGATTTGGGGATCCGTCCAGGTATTCCAGGAGGCCGAGGGGGGGATCGATGCAAGGTAGGTTTCCGCCAGGCCGCGCATGGCCGCAATATCCAGGTTCCCGGTAAAGATAAAGGTGTAGTCGCCGGGGTTAAGCCCCCGTTTTATAAAAGCCCCGGCCTTTTCCCTGTCCACCTTGGGCAGATCTTCCGGTTCCAGGGGCTTGTAGTACGGGTGTCCCCCGCTGGTAACCCGGCTTATCTGGTCGGAGAACAAGGTGTCCGGGCTTTCCTTCCGGTGGGCAAGGTCGGTACGGTACTGGTCCAGCATGGCGTTTACCGCCTCCCTGTCCAGCCGGGGATCGGTAAAGCTCAGGTAAAGCATTTCAAACAGGCTCTTTAGATCCTTTGTGGTGGCGGAACCCTGGAAGCCCCGGGTAAACCCGTTCACCCAGTAACCCAGGGAAACCTGCTTGTCCGCCAGGCGTTTTATCAGATCGGGCCGGGAATAGGGGCCCAGGCCCGAAACCCCGGCCATTTCCGCGGCAAGGCGGGCGGAAACGTAATCCTCCGGCAACGCGCTCATGGTCCCTCCCCTGGCCATGGCATGAAGGATGATTTCATTGTTCCGGTTGTTTGTTTCTTTCAGGATCAGCTTCGCCCCGTTTTCCAGTTCCCAGATAAGGGCGCCGGTCTCCTGGTCTGCCGATTCGCCGCGAATCGCTCCCGCCTCAGGCTGCCGGAGGAGGAGTTCGCTTTCCAGAACGGTTTCCAGGGGAGGATCGATCTTCCGGGCGGCGCTTTCCCTGATGAGTTCCGCAATCCGCGCTTCCCTGGGCAGCTTGGTTTCCGATTCCGGGGCGCTTATAAGGATCCGCAGATCCCCGGTGCTAAAGTAGTCTTTTAGGGCGGCGGAGATTTCATTGACCCCTATGCCGGGGAGGAGCTTCTCCACCGCCTCCAGTTCCCATTCAACATCCGGCAGGGTCTTTCCAACAAGAAAATAATCCGTCAGGCTGTACACATAGCCGGAGGATTCCTGCCGGTCTTTTTCGGATGCCAAGCGCTCCAGGCTGGATACCAGGGAACCTTTGGCGATTGCCAGTTCCGCGGCGGTAAAACCGTAACGGAGCATGGATTCCTTTTCCCTAAGCAGGGCCGCAAGCGTTTCCTCCGCCGTCCCGGTTTTCGCCTGGGCCATCATAACGAAGAACCGGGAAGAAGCTCCGTAACGGATATTTCCGGCCCCCGCCCCTATATAGGGCGTCTCGATCTTCAGCGCGGCCTCGCCGAAGCGGAATTCGAGCATCTGTTCCGTCAGGTAATCAATGAGTTCCTCCCGGTAGAAGGCAAGATCCCCCCGCGGAGGCTCCGCCTTCCGTTTGTAGTACAGATCTATCCGGGTATAGGTAAGTTCCGGGTCGGTTATGATGGATGTTTGGAGGAAATTTTTCCTGGGCGGGGGAAGATCGTAGCGGGGACGATCCAGAGGTTCCGCCGGGCTTGTGGCGGAGAAGTGGGAGGCCAGTTCCGCTTCCAGCAGGGGGGCGTCAAAATCCCCCACTATGATGATGGCCATGTTGTCCGCCCGGTACCAGCGCTTGTAAAAGGCCGCCAAACGGTCCGCCGGGGCCTTTTCGATGATCTCCGGAAGGCCGATAGGCAGACGGTCCGCGTAGGGGGAACCGGCGAAGATAAGGGAGAACATTTTCCGCACAACCCGCTCCGTGGCCCCCAGGCGGGAACGGTACTCCTCCATGATAACCGCCCGCTCTTCATCTACGTCTTTGGGATTAAAGACGATGGCCCTGGTCCAGTCGTCCAGTACCGCCAGCGCCTTGGCGGGCACACGCTTTCCAGCCCCGGCGGCGGCCTCGGTGGGCACCTCTATGCCGTAAACCGTCTGATCGTAGGATGTATAAGCGTTTACCTCCGGCCCGAAACGCATCCCCAGGGAGCGGAGGTAGTTGATCAACTCCGATTCGGGGAAGCGGGCCGTACCGTTAAAGGCCATGTGTTCCACAAAATGGGCAAGCCCCCGTTCATCGTCTCTTTCAAGCACCGACCCGGCGTTCACCACCAGGGTAAGGTAGGCCCGGTTTTCGGGCTTGGGATTCTCCAGGAGAAAGTAGGTAAGACCGCCGGGCAGCTTGCCGGTCCGGACTTTTTCCATAAAAGGAACCGGATCTTCCGGTCTGCCGAGGCCGCCATAGGCATCGATATCCGGTTTCAGGGCCGTTTTGCCCGGGGACATGCAGGAAAAAACGAATAAGACGGAGAGAAACGCCCCAAGCAGGGCCGCGTATTGCGCGGCAACGTGCCGCTTGTTCCTGAAAGTTCGCAAAAGATATTGGATGTTTTTCATACATTCATTATAATAACCTATAGAAAAAAGCAACAGGATAAAGAGACTAAACACCGGGCGAAGGAAGGCTTAAAGATGAGATTGTTGACCAGATCCGATTTTGACGGCTTGGCCTGCGGGGCTTTGCTGATGTACCTGGGACTTATCGAGGACTGGAAATTTGTGCATCCCAAAGATATCCAGGATGGGCTGGTGGATGTAACAGATAACGACATTTTGGCAAATATCCCCTACATCAAGGGTTGCAAACTCTGGTTTGATCACCATTCAAGCGAGACGGAACGGCTGGGTTCCCGTACCTATTTCGAGGGCGTTTCCCGTCCCGCCCCAAGCTGCGCCCGGGTGGTGTACGATTACTACGGCGGGGACGCGAAGCTGGGCCGCTTTGCCCGGATGATCGAATATGTGGACAAGGTAGACTCGGGGGACCTTTCCGCCGACGAGATACTGGATCCCAAGGGCTGGATACTCCTGGGCTTTATCATGGATCCCCGTACCGGGCT
>JAISWN010000117.1 GCA_031271075.1 Treponema sp. | reverse complement strand
GCGGTACTGCGGCTCCTCCACCCGGATCTTAAGGCCTGGTAAATCTATGGAGAACCAGAAAGCGAACCATAAGGAGAACCAATACCGGAAATGGTTTGGAGAGAAACGGGGGCGGCTTGCGGTGGAGGCCTTCAAGTCCAAGGGCTGGACCGGCCACTACGCCGAAACCCTGGATGATGCAAAGAAACTCCTCTTTGAAACCCTGCTGCCCAAGGGGGTGTCCGTGGGTCTGGGGGGGAGCGAAACCCTGGCGGCCATGGATATCCTCCCGGTTCTGAGGAACGGGGACTACAGGCTCCACGATCGTTACAACTGCGCGGATCACTTTGAAGTGTGCCGGGAGAGTCTTTTGGCGGATTATTTCCTTACCGGGGCAAACGCCCTTACCATGAGCGGGGAAATGGTGAACATCGACTGTTCCGGCAGCCGGGTCGCCGCCATGGCCTACGGGCCCCGGCATATCATCGTGGCGGCCGGGGTAAACAAGCTCTGCGCCAATCTGGAAGAGGCGGCCCGGCGGGCCATGTCGGCAGCCCCCATGAACTGCAAGCGGAACAACCACAAAACCCCCTGCGTCGAGACGGGGGTATGCGGGGACTGTAACAGCCCTGCCAGGATGTGCAACCAGCTTCTTTTCACCTTGAACGCGCAAAAGTTCAAGGGGAAATATATCATCATCATTATTAACGAGGAGCTTGGATTTTAAACATGAACACGATCCCTTCACTCTGGAAAAACTCACTCTGGGAAAACCCGGAAATCCAGTGTATCAACCGGCTTCCCATGCGGAGCAGTTTCCTGCCTTTCCCCTCCGAACAGGAAGCCCTGGCGGATATTATCGCCGGCCCCGAATTCCGCCGGCCCGAGGATAATGCCCTTTATCTCGGCCTTGACGGCTCATGGAATTTCAAACTGCTCAACAACCCGGAAGAGGACGATCCGGAGTGGGTAAAACCGGAGGCCCCTCCGGGGGATAGGGCTATCAGGGTTCCCGGTACCTGGACCCTCCAGGGCTACGACAAGCCCCACTACACCAATGTACAGATGCCCTTCCAGGCGGCTCCGCCCCGGGCGCCCCGGGACAACCCCACGGGCCTCTACCGCCGGAATTTTACCCTGCCCGCAAACTGGAAGGGCAGGCGGGTTGTCCTCCATGTGGGATCGGCGGAAAGCTGCTGCCTGGTCTATCTGGACGGCGAGTTTGTCGGCATGGGGAAAGATACCCGGCTTCCTTCGGAGTACGACCTTACTCCCTTTTTGAAGGGGGAAGGCTCCGCGGGAAGCGCCGGGGAGGGGCGCCACACCCTCTGTCTCAAGGTGGTACGCTACTCCGACGCCAGTTACATAGAGGATCAGGATCAGTGGTGGTTCGGCGGTATCCACCGGAGCGTATACCTCTACGCCACCGAAGACCGCTATCTGACCGATGTGGAAGCGATCCCCGGCGCGCCGGACGGGGAAGGATCGGGCAGGCTGCGTTTCCTGGCGGCCATGGGCGGCCGGGTACCCGAATCCCGCAGCGCCGGTAACAGCGCGGTGGATCTTGACCCCTCTTACCCGCCCTTTGTAATCAAGTACCGCTTGTACCCCTACGAGCGGCCGGAAAGCCGGGAAGACGCCCTGCGGATCGCCGGGGCTCTTAAACCCCTGCTTTCCGGGGAACTCAGCCTTGCCTGTAATTACCGGGTCAATTCAAACCGGGTTGAAAAAGAACTCATCCTGGCAAAGCCCAAAATATGGTCCCACGAGAGCCCCAACCTCTACGTCCTTACCCTGGAGGTGTACCAGGGGGGCCGGCATGTGGAGAGCGCCGCCCTGTGTACCGGTTTCCGTTCGGTTTCCGTGGCCCGGCGGGAACTCCTTATCAACGGCAAGGCGGCGCTGATAAAGGGGGTCAACCGGCACGAGCACGACGAAAAAACCGGCAAGACCCTGAGTACTCAGGCGATGCTCCGGGATATCGTCCTGCTTAAACAGCACAACTTTAACGCCGTCCGAACCTGCCACTACCCCGACGATGAGCGCTGGTACGAACTCTGCGACCGGTACGGCATATACCTGGTGGACGAGGCGAACATCGAGCATCACTGTTTCTACAACCAGCTCTGCGACGAACCCGCCTGGACTTACGCCTATACCTCCCGAATCCAGCGCATGGTGGAACGGGACAAGAACCATCCCTCGGTGATCATCTGGTCTTTGGGAAACGAAAGCGGCGATGGGACGAACCACAGCGCCTGCGGGGCCTGGATACGCAGGCGGGATCCCTCCCGGCCGGTCAACTACGAAGGGGCCGTGCGCCCGCTAGGCGGGCAGGGTTCCTTTACCCTGGATTCCCTGAACCGGGGCAAGGATCTTTCGGACATCATCAGCCCCATGTACCCGCCCATAAGCCTCATCACCGATTTCGCCAAGTACCGGGAAGATCAGCGGCCCCTTATCATGATCGAGTATTCCCACGCCATGGGGAACTCCAACGGCTGCCTGGCCGATTACTGGGAGGCCATCGAAACCCACCACGGCCTCCAGGGAGGCTTTATCTGGGACTGGATAGACCAGGGAATAGAGGCCCATACCCCGGAAGGGATCAAGTACTGGAAGTACGGCGGCGACTTTGGGGATGAGCCCAGCGATTACGATTTCTGTCTCAACGGCCTCCTCTTTCCCGATCAGAGCCCCAAGCCGGCCATGGCGGAGTGCAAACAGCTCTTTGCCCCGGTGCGGATGAGGCCCGTTCCCGGCAAGCCCTGGCATTTTACCCTGGAGAATCGTTTTGATTTTTCAGGCCTTTCTGGTATAGAGCTTTCCTGGTATCTCGCCTCGGAAGGGGGAAAGCTGGCGGAGGGAAGGGAAGATCTGCCGGATATTGGGCCCGGCGCTTCCACGGAGATCCTCCTCCGGCCCGGCAGCTTCACCTATCCCGGGGGAAACGGCATCCTTTACCTCCACTGGGACTTCCGCCTGAAAAATTCCGGCCCCTGGGCGGAGGCGGGCTTTGTCATGGCCGGCGGGGAAACGGTGCTTCGTGAATCCCTGCCCTTTCCTGCGGAAACTCCTACGGAAGCTCCTGCGGGGAAGACGGTGGCGGCCGCGGTTCCGGGAACCGCCGCTTCGGAGCTTGCCGCGGGGCTGGACGAATTCGCCCGGCTCTTCCGGCCCTCCCTCTTCCGCCCTCCCACGGAGAACGACGGCTTAAAGACCTACATCCACCTCCGGGGAGATCCGGCGGCCCTCTTTTACTACAAAGACAAGCCCATGTACCCCTGGCTCGATCTGGATCTTCTCCGGCTCCGCCTGGATGGCGAAAAGCTGGAATCTGTCGTCTTTGAGGGAGGCCCGGCCCGGCGCTGTACGGCGGAACTCCTGGCCGGGGACAAGGCGGCCAAGGGCTTTGAAAACACCCGCCTGGGCAGCTACGTCTGCGTCATCGCCGCCCCGACGGAAACCCGCCCCCTGCTGATGGACATTACCATCGATCTTGACCCGGCGCTGCCCGAACTGCCCAAGGTGGGGATTTACGCCTCCATCCCCGGGGCCTTTGGGGAGATCCGCTGGCTTGGCCAAGGTCCCGGGGAATCCTACCCGGACAGGCGGGCCGGGGTCTTTCTCGGTGAATACCGGAACCGGGTTCCCGAAATGGAAACCCCCTACATCGTTCCCCAGGAGAACGGCAACCGGAGCGGGGTGCGGCGCCTTACCCTTGTCCGGAACGGCGCGGCAGAGGCCGCGGAAAAGGGCCTTGGAAAGCTCCGTTCCGTCACCATCGCCCCGGACAGGCCCGTAAACCTGGGGATAAGCCGCTATACCCAGGAGAATCTTCTTGCCGCCCTTCACACCTGTGACCTAAAGGACACTTTTGAAGACGGCAAAGGCCGCTACTTCATCAGTATTGATGCGGCCCAGCGGGGTGTGGGAACCGCCACCTGCGGACCGGATACCCTGGAAAAATACCGGGTGCGCCCCGGCCTCTTCAGGCTGCGGCTTTACATTTCAGGCGAACCGCTTTAGTCCCCCGAAGGGATCGGTTACCCAAACTGTCCGCCGGGTCTTTGCGAAGGAGATCCGGCGGGCTGTTCTTTTTAACACAGGATCACGGTATGACCGAAAAAGAGTTAGAGAATTTATTTAATGCCGAGCCGGTTAACCCGGCGATGCTTAAGTCCATACTCCTGGACATGAACACGGCGGATATCGCGGAACTGTTTGAAGATTTAAAAATAGAAAAAGTTATCCGGGTCTTCAGACTCCTGCCGAAGTATACCGCATCCGAAGTCTTCTCCAATCTGGAGGCGGACAAACAGCAGATCCTCGTGGAAGCCCTTACGGATACGGAGGTAGGAGAAATAATCAACAACCTCTTTGCCGACGACGCGGTGGACTTTATCGAGGAAATGCCCGCCAACGCGGTAAAACGGGTACTGCGGAACGTCAGCCCGGAAAAGAGAAAGGTCATAAACCAGCTTCTGCAGTACCCTGAAGATTCGGCGGGCAGCATCATGACCACCGAGTACATAGATCTGCCGGAAAAGGCCACGGTAAAGGAAGCCTTCGACCTTATCAGGGCTACGGGGCTTAACAAGGAAACTATCTATACCTGTTACGTCATCCGTCCGGATCGGCAGCTTATCGGCATCGTCTCGGCGAAGACCCTCATGCTTTCAGCCCTTACGGACAAGATCGGCGACATAATGGATTCAAACCCGCTTTTTGTCTTTACCGCCGATGACCAGGAAATGGTGGCCGGCCTCTTCAAAAAGTACGGCTTCCTGGCCATGCCGGTAGTGGACAGGGAACGGCAGTTGGTGGGTATTATCACCGTAGACGACATCGTGGAGATCATTGAGGAAGAAAACACCGAAGACTTTGAAAAGATGAGCGCCCTGAACCCTTCGGACGAACCCTACCTCAAGACCAGTATCTTTGCCCTGACAAGAAACCGCATCCTCTGGCTCCTGGTTCTCATGCTTTCCGCCACGGTTACGGGGGGCATCATTTCCAGTTTCCAGGACGCCCTGTCGGTTCTGCCCATACTGGTCGCCTTTATCCCCATGCTCATGGACACGGGGGGGAACGCCGGTTCCCAGGCCTCCACCCTGATAATCCGCGGCATGGCCCTTGGGGAGATAGAACTTAAAGATATTGTCAAGGTGCTTTGGAAGGAAATACGGGTAGGGATCTTCTGCGGTCTCGGCCTTGGGGCGGTAAATTTTCTGCGCGTCTATTTTATGAACGGAAGGAACGCCGCCCTGGCCTTTATGGTAAGCCTGAGCCTCTCCGCCACCGTACTGATGGCAAAGAGCTTCGGCTGCGTCCTTCCCATGATCGCAAAAAAACTGCGGCTCGATCCCGCCATCATGGCGGCCCCGATTATTACCACCATCATAGACGGAGCTTCCCTGGCCGTTTACTTCTCGGTGGCAAAGGTGATGCTGGGGATATGAGTCAAGGTTGCTGTTCCAAAATCTGACATTTTGGAACAGCCTCATATAGCTTTTTCCCTACCGGGCCGCCGCTTTTATCTCCCCCGCCCTGTCCACCGTAAGGAGATAGCTTTCCGTTCTTTCGGGCTCAACGCCCTTTTCCCAGGGGCGGGCATAGCCGAACCGCAGCTCGACTGTTCCGGGTTTCAGGCTTTCAAAGGTAAAGACGAAAACGCCGCCCCTGCCGGCCCGGTTTTCCGATCCGGCATCTTCCCGGTATTCCGCCGAAACTTCCCGCACAATGCCCTCATGCTCCATGACGTAAGTCCAGGAATAGCCGGTAGTCCGGTTGCCCTCAAGTTCAATGACAATTCGCCTTTCCCGATCCCGGGCAGGGGCGGCGAAAAGGGCGGAGCAGAACAAAAAGAACAGCGCGGGAATAATTAGACTTGTTCGATAATCCGGTTGGTTATCGAACAAGTCTATTGGTTTTTTCATGTTGATTCCCCCTCCGCGCCGGCGTCCCGAGCGGAAACATCCTGAATAGTTCTTAACTTTTTTTGCATGGCCATAAACCGCAGCACACCGATGACGCAGACAAACGGCGAAATCGCTACGAGTATGCAGCCTGATACTACCGCCGGTTTTACATCGAGAATTTCTATCATCCCGACCCCCGCCGCGGCGATCCCCAAAGAAAGCCTGATATACGAAAACAGGGTACG
>JAISWN010000106.1 GCA_031271075.1 Treponema sp. | reverse complement strand
CGCTCCTCGGTCTCGAACTGGGGTACGGCGCGGAAAAGATCGCCCAGCTTTCTGAAACCGTAGTTCCGGGGGTCGAAATCGGCGGAACGGAGGCTTATCTTCTGGCCTACCCCGCCCAGGTAGGCCCAGCCGGATTCATCGGCCAGGTCGTCCACCACGTCCCGCAGCAGCTTGAGGAGCTTGCGATCCGCCTTGAACTCTTTCCGCAGCCGTGAGGCGGGGCGGCTTTCATCCTCCTCGGCCTCGTCCTGGGCTTCCTCTTTGAGGATTTCCGTGTAGATAAACTTGTCGCACACCGAGACAAAGGCCCGGGGGGTTTTCTTCTCCCCAAAGCCGTAGACCGTGCAGCCGCTTTCCCGCAGCCTGCTGGCAAGGCGGGTAAAATCCGAATCGCTTGAGACGATGCAGAAACCCTCAAGCCTCCCGCTGTAGAGCAGATCCATGGCGTCGATGATCATGGCCGAATCGGTGGCGTTTTTCCCGGTGGTGTAGGAAAACTGTTGAATCGGCTGGATGGCGTTCTCCAGCAGCCGGTCTTTCCAGGATCGGAGGTGGGTACTGGTCCAGTCGCCGTAGATCCGTTTGACTGTGGCGACTCCGTATTTGGCGACTTCATTCAAAAGGCCCTCAATGATGGCAGCTTGGGTATTGTCCGCATCGATAAGTACGGCAAGCTTTGCCTGGCTAAGCTCCTCCTGCTGAATGGCAGCGTTCGAAAATGGCAGTAATGGCATGTATGACTCCTTGTCATTCACCGTAAAACCAAGCCGGGTTTCCCAAAACTTTGAATTTTGGGGAAGCCGCTTAGTTCTCAAAAATAGATTTCTTGATCCGCCTTATAAGGCTGATCTTCCCCAGGGGGATATGCAGCAGATTGTCTCCGGTATTTTCACCGGCCTTTTCCCCTGATCCGCCGGAAGACAGGGGATCCTCTGTCCGGGGTGAAGGTTCAAGAACAAGCACACTTTCAAGTTTCTGTTTTTCAAGGGCCACGGGAATACCGAAGATCCGATTTGCCTTTTCCCCCGGCCAGTTCACCTCCACCAGGGATCCGGAAGCGATGGCCTGCTTGGCTATCATCGCCTTTCCCACGTAGTCCAGCCCCCGGGCCTCAAGTTTTTCGTAACGCACCGAAACGCCTGAAAGCTGGGATTCGCTGATTACCAGGCGGCGCTCGATCCGGGCGGAGAGTTCGTCCCGTTCCGCCTTGGGGAGGCCCAGCTTGTCCAGCGCGGCCCGGAACTGTTCCTTCAAAGCCTCCCCCTCTTCCGGGGAAATTTTTACCGGCCCCGCCTCCCCCCTGTCCGCCCGGTTCCCCGGCTGATCTTTCCCGCTCCGGTAAAACCCTCCGGCGAGGAATTGGGGCGGGGGAAAATCGGATGAGTGAGCAGGTGAACCGGAGGATAAGGGCGGGGCCTTATCGTACCGGGCCATAATGTCTACCCCCGCCTTCCGCAGCGCCTCTGCCGCCGCCTCGATTCCCTGGCCCGGACCCTGGCCGGAGAGAAGAAAAATCCCCGGCGCGAGAACCCGCCTGACCAGGGAAGCCACGGGTTCCGCCTCCGCAAGGTAACAACGTTCCGGGGAAAGGGAAAGGACGATCCCCTCGCAAAGAGACACCTCCCCGTAACGTTTCTCCCAGTCCTTCAGAGTCCAGAGGAGGGTATCCTCCAGCCGGTTGCCCGAAAGCCGGGCCAGGAGTTCCTCCATCTCCCCCGCGCCGATCCCCCGGTCAAAGCCCCGGACCGCCGAGTCCCGGTTCAACTCAAAGCGCAGTACCGTTCCCGCCTCCCGTACCAGGGTAAAGGAGCCCAGTTTAAGGACATCGGCAAAAGAGACGCCGGGGTAGATCACGAAGGAAAAAGCGGCGTCCATGGCAAGGGCCGGAACAGCGCCGGCCGGGCCGGGTCCGGACGGATCGGCGGTGAAACCCGGCCCGGCAAGCCAATAGTCCGAAACCCGGCGCAGTAAACCCGTAGTTTCAATTCCCGCCAGGAGATTGTCGAAAACCAGAGGGGAATCCTGCCCTGAAGCCGGATCTTCCCGCAACAGGGCCGCCGCGTAACGCCGCAGGGTAGTCCGGGGATAAGCCCGGTCCGGGTCCAGTACCCCCAGGAACCGGTGGATCAGGGAAACCAGGAAACGGATACGGTCCCGGTTCAGATGGGGCGAAAGGGCGTCCGTATCCGGCCCTTCAAGGCGGCAGCAGATCCCGGCGGCGCAGTAAACAAGCCGATCCCGGGGGGAGAGTTCCTGAAAGGCCGCGAGTTTCCCCTCGTTCACCGCGTTTCCCTTCCCGCCGCCGTTCAGGAGCCCCAGGCAGTAGAACCCCCCCATGAGGGCTTCCAGGTTGAGGCCGGGAAAGATACGCCGCCCCGCGTCCCGTACCTTCTTGCGGAGAAAACCGCCGGCGGCCTGCCCGCGGGGATCCGCCTGCCCGCGGCCTTCAGCCTGGCCGTACCCCGGGACCTTAAACAGGTTCCCCTCCTCCCTGGCAAAAGAGACCAGGGCCGCCAGGAGCCGGTCGTCCGGAAGAGAGCCCGGAACCCCCGCGGCGGCCTCGTCCGCGCCGGCAAGACCGGCCAGGGGAACCGAAGGGAACACAAGCGGCCAATCCGCGGCAAACGGGGCAAGTACGGGTTCCAATACCGGGTTCAGGGCAAGACAGCTTACCGGATCTTCACGGCCCCCGCTTTGGCCCGCCCGGCGGAAGAGGATGAACCGTTCCTCAAGGTTAACCAGCAGATCCCGCAGATCCTCCCGGCCGATCTCGCCGCTGAAGAAATCCTCCAGTTCCGCCGGGCCGCCCTGCCCCAGGACGGCCACCGCGGCGATAAGCCTGGCGTCTGTCCCGTCGATATAGCGGGAGATGTTCCTCTTAATCTCGTCCTGGGAAAGAAAGGCCGAAAGTTCCGCCAAAAGGCGCTGCTTGTTGAAAGGCGTTTTGATGTTACCGAAAACGCTCCGCAGGAGATCGAAAAAAGCGTTGTCCCGCAGGATCATCAGCGCGGATTTCCACTCCTCCAAGGTACAGAAAGCCCTGGGCAAAGAGACGGAGCCCCCCGCCGGGGAAGATGCCTCCATACTAGGCCCCCCAGTGCTGAATGGAGTACTTGTAGCCCTGTTCAGCCAGAAACTTCTGCCGGTTGGCGGCAAATTCTTCTTCCACCGTGTAACGGGAGACCAGGGTGTAGAACCAGGAATTCCTTCCCCCCTTGGGTGAAGATTCCGGGGAGGGAAGCCCCTGGGACGACAAGCCTTTGGGCCTCAGGATACGTCCCAGCCGCTGGGCCTCCTCCTGCCGGGAACCGAAGGAGCCCGACACCTGCACCGCCATGGATGCGTCGGGGAGATCGATGGCAAAGTTGGCGACTCTGGATACCACAATCACTCGGACTTCCCCCCGTTTGAAGGCGTCGTAGATCCGCTCCCTGTCCGGGTTGGGGGTCTTCCCGGTTATCAGGGGGACTTTCAGAATCCGGGCCAGGGACTCAAGCTGGGAGATATACTGGCCTATGACCAGGATCTGATCCTCCGGGTGGTTTTCAATAAGGCCGGTTACCACCTCTTCTTTCCGGGGATTTTCACTGGCGATACGGTACTTCTCCCGGGAGGCGGCCACCGCGTAAGGTATCCGCTGTTCTTCCGGCAGGTCGAGCCGGATTTCGGTACAAAAGGCTTCGGCTATCCAGCCCTTGCTTTCCAGGTCTTTCCAGGGAACATCGTAACGCTTGGGCCCCACCAGGCTGAACACCGCGTCTTCGGCGCCGTCTTCCCGGATCAAAGTGGCGGTTAAACCCAA
>JAISWN010000021.1 GCA_031271075.1 Treponema sp. | reverse complement strand
ACCCCCATGGAGTCAAGGCAGGCGTAGCGGCGTTCCATCTCGCAGATGAGGTACTGGAGGGCCTGGAAAGCCCGTTTGGGCTCGGTGATGACCGGGGTCAGGAGGTGGGGGATGTCGTTGTAGAGTTTGAGTTCCACTATCTTGGGGTCGATGAGGATAAGCCGGCACTCCGCGGGGGCCTTTTGGTAGAGGATGGAGAGGATCATGGAGTTGACGCAGACGGACTTGCCCGAACCGGTGGCCCCGGCGATGAGGAGGTGGGGCATCTGGGCCAGGTCAACGGTCTGGGCCTCGCCGGTGATGTCCTTGCCCAGGACCACGGGGATTTGGCCTTCCTTCTTGCCTTCCCGGTGGAGTTCCCCTTCGATGATCTCCCGGAAGGAAACGATGTTGCGCCGGGCGTTGGGGACCTCGATGCCGACGGCGTGCTTGCCCGGTATGGGGGCCACGATCCGCACGGAGGAGGCCGCCAGCCGGAGGGCGATGTTGTCTTGCAAATTGACGATCTTGGAGAGTTTGACCCCCGGGGCGGGGAGGATCTCGAACATGGTGATGACGGGCCCCTTGCGGATCCCCGTCACCTCCGCCTGGATGTGGAACTCCTCCAGGGTGGCCCGCAGGGTAACGGCGGCGGCCCGGGTGGCCTCGTCGATGATCCAGTACTCCCCGTCGGGGTAGTGGTTGAGGATGTCCACGGGGACCTTCCAGGAACCCCGGATCTTGGTTTTGGGCACGGGCCGGGGCTTGACGGACACCACTTCCACAACGACCGGGGCGTCCGGGGTATGGGGAGCCGGGGGGAACTCTTGCCCGGCGGCATTTTCGTTCCTGCCGGGGGCTTCTGTTTCCGGGTCAGGCAGAGACGTTTCCCCCGGAATTTCCACATTGGCCGGTCCGGTGGTTTCCGCCTCGGCGGTTCCCACGGTTTCTGCAACGGGGGTTCCAACGGCGGGGGCTGCCGCCGTCCCGGCAGCTTCGGCCTGTTCCGTCCCGGCAGCCCCTGTTTCAGCGGCCCCCACTTTGGCGGATTCCGGCCCGGCGGTTCCGGCAGAAACGGCCTGAGGATCCTTCTCCTCCGGGGCCGGCTTTACCAGGGAATCCCCCCTTCCGGGAAAGGGGAATTTCAGCCGGAGGCTGTCCGCCGGGGTCCGGGGAAGGGCTTTTGAAAGGACATTCCGGGGAAAGAGGAGGAGTTTCAGCACCGTGATGGCGAGGACTTCAAGAACGGTGAGGGCGGCGATGGTAAAACTAAAGCCCGTCTTTCCGGCCAGTTCCAGGAAGAAATATTGGGAAACCCTGATTTCGTAATCCCGGACAAAGACCACCCCGGTGGCGAGGGTCATGAAGGGAAAGAGGCTTACCGCCAGGAGGAAGATACGATCAGGCCGCCAGGCCTTATCCGCCAGGATAAGGGCGGCGTAGAACAGAAAAGCGGGAATACCCAAGGCCAAAAGGCCGTAGCAGGCGGCCAGGAACGCGCCGGGCCCTCCCCCAAAGCCGGGGAGCCCCATGATCGCCCCCAGGATGGCGGCGCTGAGGACGAGGGAGCAGAGACCCAAGAGGACGGCGGAACTTAATGCGATGACGCGGTATTTGAAATTGGACACGGAGCCCTCCTATTTGCATATATCGGCCAAAAGCGGGGGAAGGTTCAGCCCATAGTAGAGGACCCGGTACCGGGGAAAGCCCTTAGGATAAAGGGGGAATCTAATTTTTCGGCGGTATGCGAATGGTGGTGCCGGATATGATCAGATCCGGATTCCTAATGTTGTTGTACCGGGCGATCCGGGGGTAAAGCCAGGGATTCCGGTAAAAGGCCTCCGCTATATCCCAGAGGGTGTCCCCCCAGCGGATCTTGTAGGCCGCCCCGTTCCGGGGGATGACGGCGGGGACCTTGTAGGAAGCCACCGGGGGATTCCGGGTCCGGTTTGTCCTGACCGCGGGCTGGGGCTGGGCCGGAGCCTGGATAAGCGGGGGCGCCGGTTTGGGAGTTTCAGCCGCCGGTTTGGCGGGAGTTTGAGGGGGAACCGCAGGCTGCGCCGGGACCGCCGGCTGAGGGGCGCCTTCAACCGGCGCCGGGGGGGACTCCGGCTGGGCGCTCTGGGCTTCTGGGAGGCCGGCCGCGGATCTTCCCTTGCCCAAAAGGTCCCTGCCATGGATAAAGAAGAAGAAAAGGGCCAGACAGGCGGCGATTACCAGCACGCCAAGGAGGATCACCAGGGGCCAAAACCGCTTACCCTGTTTTTTCTCCTCCTGCTTCTTGATGGCCGCCGCCCGCTCGTAAAGTCCCTGGGGGGGGCTTTCCTGCTGCTCCAGTTCAAAATCGGGGAGTTCAATATCCCGGTTATCTTCGTCCAGGGACTTCAGAGACACGCTTAGGTACTGGTGATGACCCCCGGAACCGGTATCCAGGTCCAGGGCCTCCGCACTGATATGACCCTCCGCGTCGCAGGCGATGATCATTTCAATGGAGGGCTCTCCCTTTGGCTTTTCCCGAATGTCTTCCACCACCAGGCTGCCAATGTACAGGGCGTCCGCCATGGTTTTGGTATAACTCCGGTATAAATCTATTTGAACGCTCCGCTGCTTGTCATGGACGGTAGTAAGCACAAGCCGTTTCTTGACATTTGAATTCTCGTCAATAATTGAATAGAATTCGCCATTAGCAATTTTTATGCCAATAGTTGCCGCCATCGGTTTTGCTCCTTTTAATAAAACCATACCCTCCAACAACCGGAAACCAATAAATCAGGGGCAGGAATCGGATTCGGCCTGGGTTTTACAGCCAGTCATCTCAATTATCGGTGTTTTATCACAATGTTGCAAAGAATTTAGGCCTCCTTTGGCCCTTTGTCAACACGCGGCGGTCCCGCTCCCGCGGCGCCCCCACGCTTCCTCCGGCGTCTAAAGGTCAAACACCGGGAGTTTCCGCTTGCTTCCCAATCGAAAACCATGTCCATGGGCAGACTGTCTATAAAAGCAGACAGCCCTTCGGATATGTTCGAGTATGATGGAACACATACCGGCCCCGGAAAATACGGTCGTTTTAGTTACCGGTACGGTTTGAATTCGAGGTAAGCATAATTCATGTTACCCTTTTCTACGGTCCGAAGCGTAATCACATGGGATCCGTAAGGTAAAGCCAAAACACCGAGTTCGGTTTTATTCCAGTGATGCCACTGACGCCATTCGAGTGGGTCCCTTTCATCGAAGGTGCTTGGTACATCAAAATAGCTTGGATTCTTATCGTCTATTTCAATGCTTATTCTACCGCCGGCATAAGAGGTAAACATAAGAGAGACCGCATACTCATTCGCGGCGGCGATAGATACCGTATAACGCATCCATTCGTCCGGTTCAGTCCAACCCACGTACAGCATATCCCTTTCGGGTTCGACTATATTATAGCTACTGTTGTCAATGGTGTCCCGGAATTTCACATAACTGGTGTCTACCCCCTCATCTTTACGGAATTCGTTGAGATAAGTTCCATCCAGAGGGTTGAGGCCGCCGCTCCCCTTATTTACGGCGTCATGATCATGGTAGGCGATACCTTCACCCCCCAGATCGTAATAGGCACAGAATACCCTGCCGGGAATCAGATGAGATCCGGCGGACCATCTGCTGTCCTGATAGGGTTTCCCTTGATAATTGCTAATAAAATCCATCAGCGTCTCCGGGCCCTCATATATTTATCCATTGACATTCGCATAGACTTTTTTCTTAGACGGTTGAGCTTGTTCCAAAACCCGGTTGGTTTAGGAACAAGCTCTTAGAAAAACCGGCAAAGGCCCGGTTTTTCCCCTAAATTCAAGGTAGCTGTTCCAAAAACTGAAGTTTTGGAACAGCCTCGGTTAAGATAAAAATAAACATGGTTCTTCCTATATGTCAACAACCATTATTAGACAACAATGGGTCATTTTGATACACTGGTTTGAATTTTTTAAGCGGTTGTTGTTCAAAAACTGAAGTTTTTGAACAACCCTAATATATTTTTTGCTTCCCGTGATCCGGTTGAATAAGCCCGGAAATATTGCCGATAATAGACCTATGATGGCTATTCTTCCCATCCTTATCGCGGTTATTGCCCTGGCGGCGGTGGTGATAGTTTTCATGCTGATCATGGGGCGTAAGGGAGAGGAAGGAAGGTCCGGCCGGGGGCGGATCCGGGGGCGGGACTCCGTTATGCGGAACGCCACCAGGCGGCTTAACCAAAATCCCCGGGATGTCCATGCCCTGCAGGAAATAGGGAATCTCTACTTCCAAGAGGAAGCCTGGCCTGACGCGATGAAAACCTACGAAAACCTCATTGAGGCGGGGGGAAGCTCGGATATTGATGAATTTGAAGCCAATCTCCGTTACGGTATCGCGGCTCTCAAACTTAACATGACCAACGAGGCCTACCGGGGACTCTCCGCCGCCCGGGGCATCCGGCAGGATAACTTTGAGGTGAACTACAATCTAGGTTATCTGGAGTTTCAGCGAAAAAACTACGAGAAGGCCATCCAGCTTTTAGATCAGGCCCGGAAACAGGACCCGGAAAGTCCCGCCGTTCTCCGTTCTCTGGGACATTCCCTGTTCCGCGTAAAAAAGGCCAAGGAAGCGATGAATTACATCCGCAAGGCCATAGACCTGGCCCCGGATGACAAAGAATCCCTTTTTATCCTGGCGGAGTGCTACTACGAGGCAAATCAGGCGGATCAGGCCCTGCGGCTCTTTAGTCACATGCGGGCGGACCCGGTTATGGGACCCCAGGCATGCCTTCTTTCCGGGACCATCAACCTGGAGCAACACCAGGATGACGCGGCCATTCAGGATTTTGAGATAGGGCTGCGGCATCAGAATGTCAAACCCGATATTCTGGTAGAACTCCGCTATAAACTGGCCCATGTGTACCTTACCAAGAACGATATTGGCAAGGCCCTGCCCCTTTTAAAGCTTATTCAGAGCGAAACCCCCCAGTACAAAGATGTGAGTATGCTCATCAACAAGTACCAGGAACTCAACGCCAACCGGAACCTCCAGATCTACCTGATGGCCCCCTCGGCGGACTTTGTAGCCCTGTGCCGGAAAATCGTCATGACCTATTTTCCCAAGGCAAAAACCAAAATCACCAATATCCAGGTAAACAAGAGCGAATGGGCGGATATTCAGGCCGATGTGGATACCCCCAAGTGGTCCGATGTTATCATGTTCCGGTTTATCCGCACCCAGGGTTCCATTGGAGAACTCATCGTCCGGGACTTTCATTCCCACCTTAAGGAAGTCAAGGCCGGCAAGGGGGTCTGCATCACCGTGGGCTCTTTTACCGAAGAGGCCAAACGCTACACCGAAGCCCGGCTTATCGACCTTATCGAAAAGGACCGGCTTTCCGCCATCCTCAATACGGTGGACAACAAGGCCGCCGTTGTCGCGGCCCCCCGGAGGCGTTAAAAAAGCTTTCCCCGGGAAAGAAGTTCCCCCATCAGGGTGGTAAGGGTATTCAGATCCATCTCCCCCGCCGCTTCCTCCAGGGCCCCCCGGATCTCCTCCCATTCTTCGGTATCCAGCATCATGGAGTCATCGAATTCCCCCAGGAGGAAGGCCGCCGCATAGCCCAGTCCGAGGTAGGAAAGCTGGCCGGACCCGGGTTTTTCCCGCCGGATCCCCAGGAGGGCGGCCCCAAGGTCCCGGGCCCCGCCTTTGCCGATGACCGGGGCGCTAAGCTCCATAAAACCCCGAAGGGCCGTCTCCTCCGCCGCCGGCGGGGAAACCCGTTCCATCTTGTCCAGTTGGGACAGAAAATGCTCTACCGGCCTCATGGGGATCCTGTTTTCATTGAAGGCGGGAACCCCGGGGCCCCCGCTGGTATTGTCCAGGGACAGAAAAGGGCGCGCCTAACGGAAACGAAGCTTCCATCAGGAACGCCCCTTTGTTGCGGACAGGGGAATATTACCAGTTGCCCCCGCCGTAACCGCCGGCTCCCCGGTCCCTCCGGGGTTTGTCCATTGCCTCGTTCACCCGGAGCTGACGGCCCTCAAATTCCCTGCCGTTGGTTCCGGTAATCGCCGCGCTGGCCTCCTCATCGCTGCCCATTTCTATAAATCCAAAGCCCTTGGAGTTACCAGTTTCACGATCAAAGATGATCTTGGCGGAAGCCACGTTTCCGAATTCGGAAAACAGATTGCGCAAGCCGTCTTCGGAAGTGTTGTACGAGAGATTCCCGACATACAGTTTCTTGGCCATTGAGAAATATCCTTCATCCGGAAGTATCAAATTATCAGAAGTCCCCATCCCCATCTCCGTAGCCGTAGGAAAGGCAGATCCGTTTCTTTGATGGTGCGGCCGGATTCCGCATTTATTCACGTCCGACTATGTTGGACGACTCCCTCCCCTTCTGGGGAAAGCAGGATGCTGGAATTGGCTAGGATAAAGAAAACTCAGCGGAAGGGAGAACGGGTTCTTAAAAAACGAATACCCCATAACAGAAATATCAGCTCCGAAACAATCGCTAGAACTTATCCTATACATTAGACCTATTAAAACTATAAACCTTTTTCAATCATGCGTCAAGGGTGAATGGCGAATATTATGAAAAAATGGTGGAATTTCATGATGGGCCGGGCGGGTTTTACAAAGATCCCTCACCGGGGCGGGCCGCCGGTTTTCTCTCCTCCAGCCCCCGGAGGGGCCTTGAAAAGGCTGCGGACGGCAGATCTTATATCGGCGGCGGGGATAAAGGCCCCCTTTTCCGTGGATTCCGGCTGTCCCTCGGAGGCCGCAGGGCCCAGGAAGCGGGGAAAGCCCAGCCCCCGGGCGGAGCGCAGGCGGCCGGCCATGCGGCGCAGAGGCCGGATCTCCCCGGTCAGGGACAGTTCCCCGGCGATTGCCAGGCCCCCGGGCAGGGCCAGGCCGGTACGGGCGGAGTAAATGGCGCAGCCCAGGGCCAGTTCCGCCCCCACCTCGTTTATCCTGATGCCGCCGGCGACGTTTATGTAAATGTCCTGATCCGAAAGCCGCAGTCCCAGGTGTTTCTCCAGGGAAGCCGCCACCCGGGATACCCTGGCCGAGTCGATCCGGTCGGAAAACACCCGGCTCATCCCCCCTTTGGCCGGCACCGCCAGGGCCTGGATCTCCACCAGAAGGGTCCGGCTCCCTTCCAGCACCGCCGCGATGGCTACGCCGGGGGGCAGATCCCCCTCCCGGCGGACCAAAAAAAGCCGGGAAGTGTCCTCCACCGGGGCAAGCCCTTTCTCCCCCATGGTAAAGATACCGATCTCGTCCACCGATCCGAAACGGTTCTTGGAGGCCCTGAGGAAGCGGCTGTCCCCGTCGTTTGCCTCCGAAGCGCCGCCCTCAAAGTAGAGTACCGTGTCCACCATGTGTTCCAGGGTCTTGGGCCCCGATATAAGCCCCTCCTTGGTCACATGGGCCACCAGGAACAGGGCCGCGTCCCGTTCCTTTACCCAGGAGATAAGCTCCCAGGCGCAGTACTTCATCTGGTTCAGCGTGCCGGGGCCGGCCCCCGCCTGGTCGGAGAACAGGGTTTGGGCGGAATCCACCAGGATCAGCACCGGCTTCACCGATTCCAGCAGGGTTTCGATATCCTCAAGGCGGCCGGAGCAGCCTATCTCGATCCGTTCCCCCCGGATGTCCAGCCGATCCGCCCTCATGCGGATCTGCCCGGCCGATTCCTCCCCGGAGATGTAGAGGACGCGCCCCCGGGTGTCCGCCGCCGCGGCTATCTGGAGCAGCAGGGTGGATTTGCCGATCCCCGGCTCGCCCCCCACCAGGATGGCGGAACGCTTCATGATGCCGCCTCCCAGCACCCGATCCAGTTCCGGGATACCGCTCCCCATACGGACCCCCTCCTGGGGGTCGATGGAGGAGAGGGGAATGGATTCGGGAACGCCCTTCCCCTGCCGGGCAACGCCGCTGAAACCGGAACCGTTTACCCTGCTGGCGGCAGTCTCAATAAGGGTGTTCCACTCCCCGCACTCGGGACAGCGGCCCAGCCATTTCGGCTCCTCGTGGCCGCAGGCGGAACATTTGTAGACAAAGGTCTTCTGCTTTTTCACGTTGATTCCAAATCCCCTACCAGGGCGCCGCTTTTAGGGTCCTCTCCGGCGCCGGGTTTTACCCGGGTCAGGGCCCCGGATGCCAGGCTCTCGATCCGCCGCCGCCCGCCCCGTACCAGAACCAGCCCCCGCTCCCCGCAGCCGTAACGGCCGTAAAGGTTACAATGACCGGCCTCTCCTCCCCCGGCGGGCAGCGGGAAGGGGTCCGAGATGATCCGGAGAAGGGCCTCCGCCGGGGGGAGGGGGACCGGGGCCGCGCCGGTCATGGCGGTCCGGGCAAGGGGAGGCTTTTCTACCAGCAGGAAGCTCAGGGTCGCCCGATCCTTGGGAATGCCCGCCGCCGCCGAGAGGTTCCGCAAGGCCCGGGGGGCGTCTTTCGTGTCAAAGGCAAAGTGGCACCACTTGGCGGCCCTTTTCGTGCGGTTTTCCCCTTTCCCCAGGGGGCAGGGGCGGGAGTGAAGGCAGGGCGCCAGGGGGAGGCAGCCCAGGCGGATAAAGTGTCCCCGGAGGAGGCTGATAAATTCCCCGGAACGGGGAACACCCGGCTCAAGCAGCAGGATACGGCCCCCCTCCCCGCCGAGGCCCGCGAGGAAGGCGGCCTGGCTTTCCGCCAGACGGCTGAGAGCGCCGGGATCTTCCGGGGGGATGGGCTGGCAGATCTCGTTGTAGAGGTAGAGGGCCCCTATCAGGGCCGGCGCTTTACCCCCCAGCCCCACCGAGAGGGGCCGGGCCGGGCCGGGCCGGACTTCCCCGGAGATGGTTTTTACCGTCCAGGGACAGTTTTCCCCGGCCAGGGCGGCAAAGAACTTCCTCCCTGCCTCCAGGGCCGCGCCGCTGCGGTCAAGGCAGCGGAATTCCAGGGGCAGGGAGCGGAGTTCCGGCCTGCTTATCCAGAGAGCCGCCGGCAGGGTGAGGGGGCCGGAGCCCAGATCCAGCACCGCGTCTCCCGGGGCAAGGGGCAGATCCAGGCCGGGCAGGAGGCGGCAGAGGCGGTAGAGGTTCCAGGGGAGGAAGTAACGGAGGTAGGCGGAGAGCAGCGGCGGCCGGTTCAGGTAGGAGAGGCTCCGCTCGTTCCGGGAACTGGTGAGAAGCCGGGAAAGATCCGCCACGTTTCCGGGGAGATCCCTGCGGAAACGGCCGGGGACGGGGAAGGTCTTGTCTATCAAAGGGAGGATACCCTCCAGAGATCTCCCCCGGGCCGGGGCAAGGGGCGGAAAGAGTTCAGTCCCCATCGTCTTTTGTCTTAACCATAAGGTGGTAAAGCCCCGCAAGGTCGGAACGCAGGGCGGCAAGCTGGGCGTGAAGATCCTGGTAGTTCCCCGAGGCTTCCCGGAAAAGTTCCTCCCTGGCCCCGGTGATGGTAAAACGCCGCTTGTAGAGCAGGTGCTTGAGTCTGAGGAATATCTGCAGATCCCTGTCCGAATAGTGCAGTTTTCCGGAAGTGTCCTTTTTGGGCTGGATCAGGGGGATCTCCTTCTCCCAGTACCGCAGGACATGGATCTTCACCTTGAGGAGCCGCTCCAGATCCCGTATTCCGTAACCAGCCACCCCTACCCCTTCCGCCTGCGCTCCCCGCGGGGCCCGGATGCGGCGGAAGGCCCGGCCTTAGCCCCCGCTGCGCGGATTTCAAGGTTAACCGGGATCAGGGAAAAGCCCAGATCCTTCCTGATCCGGTTTCTGAGGTAGGCGGTGTAGGCTTCGGTTACCGCCTGGGGCCGGGAAACAAAGAAGATAAAGCTTACCGGGTTCGCGGATTTCTGCACCCCGTACTTTACCTTGAAGCGCGTGCGGGGGCCGATGGGGGGCGGGTACTCCTCCAGCCAGTGTTCCAGGGCCTGGTTGAGCCGGGCGGTTTCAACGCGGATGTTAAGCTGGCCGTAGATTTTAACCGCCATGTCCAGAAGCTTGTCCACCCCGGTCCCGTCCGTAGCGCTTACCGCCAGGATGGGGGCAAACTCCATCTGGCCGAAGAGGAAGCGCATCCGGTCGCAAACCGCCTCAAAGGTGTTCTTCAGCTTGGGCATAGTGTCCCACTTGTTCAGGGTGAAGATGATCCCCCGGCCCTTGTCGTGGGCCAGGGCGGCGATTTTCTTGTCCTGATCCGAAAGCCCTTCCTCCGCGTCGATCATGAGGAACACGATGTCGGCGGACTCGATGCTTTTTATGGCCCGGTTCACCGAGTAGTACTCGATATTTTCCGTTACTTTGGACTTGCGCCGGATACCCGCCGTGTCGAGAACCTGGAAATCCCGGTTCTTCCAGGAGAAACTGCCCTCCACCACGTCCCGGGTTGTGCCGGGGATCTCGCTTACGATACTCGCCCCGGAGGCGGTAAGCCGGTTGCTCAGGGTGGATTTTCCCGTGTTGGGCTTCCCCAGAAGGGCAATGCGGATGGGCCGTTTCGCGGCTTCCCCGGTTTCGACTTTTGAAAAATCCAGCCGGGAGACAATGGCCTCTTCCAGTTCCCCGATGTTGTCCCCGTGTTCGGCGGAGATCATCAGGATACCGGAGAAGCCGAAAGAGAGAAGGTTCCACGCATCGGCCTCCCGCCGGCCTCCCTCGGTCTTGTTCACCGCCACCAGAAGCCGGTTCTGGTAGGGGCGGAGAAAGGCGATAAATTCCTCATCCTCCGGGGAAAGCTCCCCCGCCTCCAGGAGCAGCACGATAAGATCGGCCCGCTCCAGGGTCTCCAGGGTTTTGGCTACTACCAGTTCGTCCAGTTCATCCAGGCTAGGGTCTTTCCCCCCTTCCCGATCCAGTTTGAAGCCCCCGGTGTCGATAAGCCGCAGGGGTTTGCCGGCGATAAGGGCCTCGGCCTCCACCGGATCGCGGGTTACCCCGGGGGTAGGATCGGTAATGGCCCGGCGCCGGTGGAGCAGGCGGTTAAAGAGGGTGGATTTTCCCACGTTGGGACGGCCCACCAGGGCCACCACCGGAAGGCCGCGGTACTTGACCGCCGGATTCTGTTCCATTTCGCGGACCCCCGGTTAAACGGCAAGTTCCAGCGGGCAGTGTTCGGCCATCCAGGATTCTACCAGGGCGGCGTTCTGCTTCCAGGATTTTCCCCCCAGGGCTTCTTCCGCAAGTTTGCGGCAGTCCTCCATGGAGATTTCCCGCACGATCCGTTTTACCTGGGGAATCGCCTGGGCAGCCATGCTGAACTCGTCCAGCCCGAGCCCCAGGAGCAGGGCGGTAGAGCCCGGGTCCCCCGCCATTTCCCCGCACATGGCCGCCTTGATACCCCCCTGGTGGGCCAGATCGATGATCCTTTTAAGAAGCCGCAGGATCGCCGGGTGGGTGGATCGGGCCAGGTAGTTCACCCGCTCGTTACCCCGATCCACCGCCAGGGTGTACTGGATCAGGTCGTTAGTGCCGATGGAGAAAAAATCGGCATGTTCCGCCAGGATATCCGCGGTAACCGCTGCGGAGGGCACCTCGATCATGACGCCCACCTCGATATGCTCGGCGTAGGGCTGCCCCCTGGCGCGGCATTCCGCCTTGGCCTCCTCCAGAAAGCCCCGGGCCTGTTCCAGCTCTTCAACCCCCGAGATAAGGGGAAACAGGATCTTCACATTCCCGTTCACGCTGGAGCGGAGAATAGCCCGGAGCTGGGTTTTGAAAAGTTCCGGCAGGGCCAGGGAGAAACGGATGGCCCGCCAGCCCAGGAGGGGGTTCCTCTCGTCGGCGGCCCGGAAATCGGGGAGAATCTTGTCCCCCCCAATATCCACCGTGCGGATGGTTACCGGCCTTCCCTCAAGGGCCTTAAGCACCGTGGTGTAAGCCTGGTACTGACGCTCCTCTTCCGCCGCCTGCCCCTGGGTAAGAAAGAGAAATTCGGACCGGTAAAGCCCTATGCCCTGGGCGCCGAAATTCCGTACCTGTTCCGCCTCCTCGGGGATCTCTATGTTCGCGTTAAGGACAATCCTCATGCCGTCCCTGGTTTCCGCGGGGAGATTTTTGCCGGACATGGATTCCTCAAGCCGTTTGTTGTACTTCATCCTTTCTTTTTTAAATCCTTCAAGTTCCTGTTTGGCGGGATTCACAAGGACTTCCCCGGTGCCGCCGTTCACCATCAGGGTATCCCCGTCGCTGATCTCCCTGGTTGCCGCGGCCAGGCCAAGTACCGCGGGGATGCCAAAGGCCCGGGCGAGAATGGCCAGGTGGCTTGTGCGCCCCCCCTCGTCGGTAAGGACAGCCTTGACCCGGGAACGGTTCATGGTGAGGACTTCGGAGGGGAGAATGTCGTGGGCCACCACGATGACATCCCTGTCCAACTCCGCCAGGGAAACCCGTTTGACACAGAGTAACTGGCTGAGGAGCCGCCGGGAGATATCGTTGATATCCGCCGAGCGCTCCCGGAAGACCGGATCCGGGGAAGCCCTCATCTTCTGCACCAGCTCCCGGGCAAGGTCCCAGACTATCCATTCCATGTTGAGATGAGTCTCGTTGAACCGGGCTTTAAGCTGATCCTGAAAATCCGGATCCTCCAGCATCATAATGTGGGCGGCGAAAATATCCGCCTGCTCCCTGCTCATCTCCCGGATCGCCCGCTCATGGATAAGGGTAAGCTCGGCCATGGCCTCCTCAATCGCCCTGTCCAGCCGTTTCAGTTCTTCGCCTATCTGCCGTTTGGGGATACTGAAACGGGGAATATCGGGGTACTCGCTCTCCAAAAAGAGAAACGCCTTACCCGCATATATACCAGGAGACGCGGGGATTCCGGTAAGTCTTTTCATTTGATTGCAGAATAGTACAAAGATATGGCCATGTCAAACGTTTATCCATGGGCGTGTTGCGGAAGGGCGTAAAGAAGGGTAAATTCCGGCTTATGGAAGGGAAAAACGGCCCGCGGACGCCGAACTGTCTTCAGTGTTCCTACTTTAAGGTTACCTGGGATCCTGTTTTTCCCCGTTCCTGCCTCCTTTTCGGGATAAAATGCCGGAATTTGCCTTCCGCCGAGGTTTTCCGGGCATCGGGACGGCACTGCCCCTCCTGGCAAAAGCGGGAAGGGGCTAAATGACGGCCAAAATCCTCCTGATCCAGCCTCCCTTTGTCCAACTGAACGCCCCCTATCCGGCGATCTATTACCTGCGGAGCTTTCTGGAAAACCCGCCGGCGGCGGGAGAAGGGGCCGCTCTTTCGTATCCGCCCTCCCGCAAGGTGGAGACCAGGGACCATTCCATCGGTCTTTTTGAACGGATCTTCTGCCCCAGGGGGCTTCAAGGAATCTTTGCCGATGCCGGCGCGGCTTTACAGGATCATGCGGGGAAGGATTATGGTGGAAAGGATCCCCGTCTTTTGGAGACGGCCCAGGGCTTCCTCTCGGAACAGGATCGCTGGATTGCCGCCATAGACCGGCTGATTGCCTTCCTGCGGGGGAAAGACGCGGAATGGGGCCACTTCCTTGCCCTGGCAAACGGGGTACTCCCCGGCGGCCCCCGCTTCGATGCCTGCCTGGAAAGCCTTGGGGGAAACCCTCTGCCCGATGACGCCCCCCTCCTGGCCACGAAACTCCTTGAAGATCTGGCCGGTTTTATCGCCTACACCCTGGATCCTTCCTTTTCCCTGATCCGCTACAGCGCCGCCGGAAGCTCCCCTTACCGGGATTTTGCCCAGGCGGAGGCCGCTGTTGAAGGCTACATCCTCAAAACCTTTTACCGGCCCCTGCTTGAGGAGGAATGGGACTCCCTGACGCCGGAAATCCGGGCCGGAACCGGGGGCCCGGATTCCCCGGAAACCCCCTTCTTCCTGGGGCTCAGCGTTCCCTTTCCCGGCTGCCTGGCCGGCGCTCTGGCCTGCGCGGATTCCGCCAGGAAACGTTTCGGTTCCCGGGTTCGGGTGATCGCCGGGGGCGGTTATGTAAACACCGAACTGCGCTTCATCAGGGACCCGGCGATCTTTGGCTACTTCGATTACCTTTCATTCGACCGGGGCTACGGTTCCCTGCGGGCGATTCTGGATCGGGCCGCCGGGGCGGAATCCCCTGAAACGCCGATCTACAAAACCATCTACCTTTCGGACCGGGGGCTTGCGGCCGATCCGGCCATTGCCGGCGGGGACGGGCCCAATGGGACGGCCCCCGGCGGAGATACGCCCACCCTGCCGGCCCGCTTTGAGCCCTACCGGCGCATCGACGACGAGGCGGCAAGCGCCGTCTTTCCCGATTATCGGGGTCTGGACTTTTCCCGCTATATCCTGCCGGTAGACAACCGGAACCCCATGCACCGCCTCTGGTCGGGGGGCCGCTGGCTTAAGGCTTACCTGGCCCACGGCTGCTACTGGCATAACTGCGCCTTCTGCGATGTTACCCTGGATTATATCCGCGCCTACCGGAAGACCCCGGTGGAGGATTTTTTCCGGTATATGCTGGGCCAGGCGGAATCCGCCGGGTGCCGGGGGCTGCACCTGGTAGACGAGGCCGCCCCGCCCGTGTCCCTCTTCCGGCTGGCGGAACTTAACCGGGAGGCCGGCCTGCCCCTGGTTTTCTGGGGGAATATCCGATTCGAGCGGAGCTTTGATCCCGATACGGCGGCCCTGCTTGCGGCGGGGGGGCTTGTGGGGGTCTCGGCGGGAATAGAGATTGCCGGGGACAGAGGCTTCGCCCGGATTGGAAAAGGCATAAACCTGGAGGACACGATCCGGGTCTGCGCGGCCTTTAAGGAGGCGGGCATCCTGATCCACGCCTACCTTATCTACGGTTACTGGGACGAGGATGAGCAGGAAATTATCGATTCGGCGGAAATCCTCCGGCAGCTTTTCGCGGCGGGACTCCTGGACTCGGCCTTTTGGCACCGCTTTGTCCTTACCCGCCATTCCCGCCTCTTTGCCGAATGGCGGCGGGGCCTCCACCCCGGCCTCCGGCCCTCCGGCCGGCCCAAGACGCCAAAGGTCTTCGCCCTGAACGATCTTTCCTTCCAGGGGGAAGAGCGCTTCGCCAAATACGACGGGCCCCTGGACCGGCTCCTGGCCGCCTGGATGGCCGGGGACAGCTCCGATCCGGTTACCGGGGCCTTTCCCTTCAGGGTAAAAAAACCCCAGGTAGCGCCGGATCTGACGGCCCGGTTTCTTGACGCCTATGCCAGAGACCGGGACAAGACCCGGGCGGCCATGCCGGACCCCGCTGGCCCTTCCCGCATCCGCTTCCTGGGCTCCCGGCCCCTGATCGTCTCCCAGGGAAGGGGTCTGGAACTCCGCTGGCGCTGGCGGCTTGGGGAAGAACGGCTCCGGCTTGCGAACCGGGAAACGGCGGAAAAGCTTGCATCCCTTTTGGAAGCGGCTTCCCGGGGAGACGGATCGGAGGCGGAGGAATTCTCCGGCGCCCTCAGAGCCGCATTAGGGGATTCTACGGCGGAAAGGGCCTGGAAGCGGCTACGAAACGGAGGGCTGGTAATTGCTACTGTTCAAAAATGCCGGATTTTGGAACGGCAGCCTTAAATCTAAGGCTGCTTCCTAAAAACTGAAGTTTTGGGAAGGCCGCTCATGTTACGCCTAAAAGGCTTCCTATTCAGGCGCGTTCAAATACTTAAAAACCGTACTCAGCGGCAGTTCAAGGGCCTCGGCTATCTGTCCGGGTTCCATCCCATATTTTTGCAATCTTTTTACATCCTCTTCCCGGCCTTCTTCCCGGCCTTTCGCTTTCCACTTCGCGGGAAGTCCAAACTCTTCCAGCACCGCCTCAAAAGACGCATCCGACATCCTCAACACCTCCCTGAACCCAGAACTGTTCGCCTGTAATAACACATGTATATACGCCGATAAGGGCGCTCCCTTCGGCATCTCCCTGCTTGTTTCTATTATCTTCCGTAACCATTCCCCGTTCAACCCGACTCTTAAACTTTTCAGCCATAACGCCGATCCTTCCCCAAGCCGTTTGCTCTCAATAATCTGTATCCCTACCATGTCCCCTATCACTTGGTATATTCCCGACCGCTCTTCCCTTATCTCATACCTGTACACCTTCCGTAAATATTCCAGCAGCTTTTGCGGATGCGCCTCTACCACAAAACTTACGGTTATATCCGTTACCTCTACATCACTCAGCGCACTGTACAACCGCGCATAGGCCCCCACCTTGTGAAAATCTTTTATCGAAAGGTGATCCCCAGGGCTTTTATACTCAACGAGATTTACCCCCCTGAAGATCGCCCCAATGGGATTTTCTATCACCACCTCCCGCTCTTTCTTGATGATAATCACGTCTATCCTCAGAGGTTCGCTGTTCAGGGGATGCTCAGACTCGAAACTCAGGGCGTCCCGGTAAGGGTACAACTCCAGGCGGATGGCGTCAAAGAAAGCGGTATGCCAGGTTACGGGCCTCTTTTTTTCCGGATTATCTCCTCTGGTTGTGATGATTCAGATCTCCTTTTACCGGGACTATACACTAATTACCGGGTATTTTCAAAGGGTGAGACGCGCGGCAGACCGGCAGTTCCGAATTCAAAACAACCACGGACAACCGGAACCGGATATTACCCCCCATTATGCAGTACGAGGGCAAAGTTCTCAGGATAGCCACCGCCATAACCTTGACAGAGGATGTGGAGATTCCCGCCGGTTATGCCGTTTATCTTCTTAACTCCGGCAGCCTGGCGACCGCCGGCGGCGGCCTTACGGTTGAAGGCACGGTGTGGGTAGGATACGGAGGCACTTTGTCGGTGCCGGCCAGCGCCGCCCCAATCAGCGTAGCGGGAGACGGCGGTATCAGGGTAGTGACAGGCGGTGCGCTCTCTATACAGGGGCTGGACGACGGTGATGATGACGACCCGGCCACGGTAATTGGTACCGGCAAAGTGAGCATCGTGTTTATGACAGAGAATAGATTCAGAAATAGCGGAGAATAGGCGGGTTTTTTAGGACTTTAGCGGGATTTACCGGGAAGCCTGTTTGTAAAGGGCTTGCGTATTGTGTAATAAAAGCGGGGAGAGTTTTCTCTGCCGGCCTTGTCAGGGATACCCCGGCAAATACGCACACGGGTGCGTATTTCAGGCCGCGAGGCCCTCCGCCATAGCCCCGGCGGATGTCCCCGGAACCGGCCAGTGTTTCGAGCCAGATCGCGGGAATCGCGTCCAGGCCATAGAAAAGCCCGGCAAGAGCGCCGGTTACCGCCGCCGTGGTGTCGGTGTCATCGCCCAGGTTGACGGCCTTCAGTACCGCGTCCCGGTAGCTGTCCGTAGTCAGGAAGCACCAGAAGGCGGCTTCCAGGGTGTTAATGACAAAGCCGCCGCTCCTTATGCTGATTTCAGGCAGGGTTCTTAGGGACGCCGAGGGCATCGCCTGTGGCAAGGCCGAGGAGGAGGGAGGAGATTGCGGCTTCCGGGTTATTCAGGGCTTTGTTCATACGGCCTTCTCGTAGTGTTCACATTCCGCGCCGTTCCAATAGACATTATCAGGTTTTGTTTCAGGGTCTTCAAAGATACCACAAGTATCCGTATTTGCCCGGTCTAATTTAAGCCCGTTATATTCAGTTGGTCTGAACATACAGGTCTCACACGCTTTTGGATTCGGCTGTATCGTGTTCCACATCTCGCTTTCCCGGCGGGGTCTTTTTTCATTCATTATTTATCCTCCGTTAATTTGGGAAACAACCTCAAGGTCAAAGTAGGTGTTGCCGCCTTTCTTCTCAACCCTGATTACTTTGAAAGTCATCCCGCGCCGGATAATCGTTTCGTCCTCATAACCGAAAGCAGTTTGCTTTGTTATCCCGTTCCAGTCCAGACCCTTTCCATGCCCATAATTGCTAAAAGGTTCCGCGTATATCATTTTTGTTCCCTTGGGCCTTGAGGCGGTAAATATTGAAAATGTATCCGCTGAACCCTTTTCCCTTTGCGCTCCCGCAAGAAACAAAAGCCTGATCGGTAACAGGTTTTTCGATCAACTTTTGTTCCAGTTGGCTTTGAGTCAAGTTACGCAAGTCTTTCTCTGAAATACCAAGAAAACTGGCCGCGCCTTGCGGGGTTTCAATCCCGCGTTGCAACCAAATATCAATATCATAACTGGATTTGTTAATCAGGCCGGTCATTTCTTTGATCGCGCCGGCCCGGCCTTCGGCATCCAGGCTGACTTTGTCTATGCCTTTGAAGTTGCTCCAGCTTCCATCGTAGCCGCGCAGGGGCCGGTTAAAGCTCCCGGAACCGCAGGTATAATCATATATGGCCTTACGCTCGGATTTAGAGGCGCTTTGCCAGACTTTGCCGCGGACTCCGCGCGGGGCGTTATCGGCTTCTTTGGGGGAATTTGCCCACAGCACCGCGTCTTTCCGGGCCCGGGTGAAGGCATCGTCAAGTCCGGACTTAGCCGTACTACTTTTTTTAAGGGATGTCAAGTCGTCTGTCAATAAATAACTTGACTATTTAGGGGAAATGCGTAATAATATTTCTACCACGGAAATGAGGGTAAAAATAATATGGAATATCGGATAGCAATGATGTTGCCCCAGTTAAATGAAATGCAAAGGCGGCTGTTTCTGGCAAGTGAGGCAATTGCATACGGACGCGGCGGAATCGCTGAAGTACTACGCATTACCGGCGTTTCGCGAAACACCGTAAAGCGTGGAATACACGAACTGAAAAGCGGGGTAATGTGTGACGGGAGGGTGCGCAAAAGCGGCGGCGGGCGTAATTTTGTCGAGCTTAAACACACCGGCATTGAAGAAGAAATCCGAAAACTGATAGACGGCTCAACGTATGGCAATCCCGAACGGGTACTGTCTTACACGACAGAAAGTTTGCGAAAAATTGAAGGTAAATTAAAATCGCGGGGGATACCGGTGAGCCATGAAACGGTGGGAAAAATACTCCAGTCAATGGGGTACAGCAAGCAGGCAAACCAGAAGATGTTGCAAGTCGGCGAGACACACCCTGACAGGAACGCCCAGTTTGAACACATCAACACTGCCGCGGCGGAGTATATCAAAACAGGTGACCCAGTTATCTCCGTGGACACAAAAAAGAAAGAAAACATCGGTAATTTCAAGAACGGCGGGCAGGAATACCGCAGGAAAAAAGAGCCGCGCAACGTTCTTGACCACGATTTCCCGATAAAAGAGCTCGGCAAGATCTCGCCTTATGGGGTGTATAATCTCAATAACAACACCGGATTTGTGAATGTGGGAACCAGCCATGACACCAGCGAGTTCGCGGTTGAAAGCATCTCCCGTTGGTGGGAGGCCGTCGGCAA
>JAISWN010000284.1 GCA_031271075.1 Treponema sp. | reverse complement strand
GTTATTTTCGACCGGGCTGATAGCGCTGGTGGGGTATCTGAAAGGGCGCTGCCATGTGTCATTCAGGGCATTGAAGGATTTCTTTCAGGAAGTATTAGGAATATCGGTTAGCGGGGGGGGTTCTGGCGAAACAGGTAAAGAGGAGTGCGGAGGCGCTTGGGCGGACACTTGAGCAGCTTGTAGGGATGCTCAAAGGAGAGAAGCGACGAATAATCCCGCAGAATTGACGATACGGCAGAGTGTGCTAGACCGGATAATCACCCAAGGGAGCCGTGGGATAGCAGGTAACAAATGGCATGAGTGTTTCTGGACAGTGTATACGACTTGTGGTTTACAGAATACTTCAGTGATGCATTATCTTAAGGACTGTTTGTCCGCGTATTTTGGTATGGGGTTACACCCCAATCTCATAAGTATGGCCGTATGACCGTGAACGGCTACTTTTGTTTTTTAGCATATTCAATGTAAAATGGAATATCAACAACCAAATTATCCCTTTGATCCAGATCATATAAATCTGCTGTATTTATGTAACGGTTTTTAATGTTTTCCATAATTTCCCCAATTTATATTTTCTCATTATTATTTATTTTTGGCAACTAGTTGGGGCGTATTTCACATAACAGGCGATTTTATGCGCGAAGCGCGACAAACTGCCCGGGGAAATCTCCGGTCACGAGGCGCCTAAGGATCAGCGTAAAAGTTCCGGCGCAAGATCCTCCCGGCCCGCTTCCCTCAGGGCCTCCATGACCATGCGGCGGTTTTCCGGCCGGTTGAACTGGAGCAGGGCCCGCTGGAGCCGCTTTTCCCGCTCTCCCCTGGGCACAGAGACAGGCTCCATGGTACGGGGATCAAGGCCAGTGTGGTACATCACCGTAGAGAGGGTTCCCGGAGTCGGGTAGAAATCCTGAACCTGATCCGGGATAAAGCGGGTCTTTTTCAGGTACCGGGCCAGTTCAATCGCGTCCGCCAGGCCGGATCCGGGATGGCTGGAAATGAAATAGGGGATAAGGTACTGCTTAAGCCCCAGCCGCCGGTTCGTTTCCCCGTAATCCTCCCGGAAACGGTGGTACTCCCCCGCCTCTCCCTTCCCCATCATGGCAAGTACCGGGGGGGAGATATGTTCCGGGGCAACCTTGAGCTGGCCGCTTACGTGGTGTTCGCAGAGGGTTTCAAGGAACTCCCGGCCGTGTTTTTTATCCAGGGCGATAAAATCGAAACGGATGCCGGATCGGATAAAGATCTTCCTGAACAGGCCCGGCCGCTTTGGGGAGGATGAGGCGCGGCTCTTCCCCGCCGAAGGCTCCCCGGGAAGATCCCGCAGCCTTGCCAGGGCTTTAAGGTAGGGCCCGTGATCGGCCCGCAGTTCCGGGCAGGGCCGGGGGTAGAGACATTCCCGGTGGGAACAGAAACAGCCCCGCTTCTGTTTTTCACAGGCGGGAACGTAAAAGTTCGCGGTAGGCCCCCCCAGGTCGTGGATGTAACCTTTAAAACCCGGCAGGCGGCTCAGGATCTTTGCCTCCCGGACAAGGCTTTCCCCGCCGCGGGAACTGACAGCCCGGCCCTGGTGGAAGGTGATGGCGCAGAAAGAGCAGCCGCCAAAACAGCCCCGGCTTGAAACCAGGGAAAAGGATACCTCTTTTAAAGCGGGAACGCCTCCCGAAGCCTCGTATTGGGGGTGGGCCTGCCGGGTAAAGGGGAGTTCGTAGAGGGCGTCGAGTTCGGCGGTATTGAGGGGATAGGCGGGGGGATTTTGCAGCGCCCAGCGTCCCCCATCGTTTTTTTCCACCAGAGGCCTGGCGGTTCCCGGATCCGCGTTGTCCCGCTGGATCATGAAGTGTTCCGCGTAGGCCCGCAGGGAGGCGGGGTCTCCGCCCCGAACAGCCTCATAGTCCGGAAGGCGGATGGAACCGGGAGGCGCAAAATCCGGCAAGAGAAAATCCGGCGGGGCCGCGCCGCGCTTGTCCGGTTCCGCCGGAAACCTGCCGTAGAAGCGGACGCAGGTTCCCCGTACCCTGGTGATGGCGGAAACCGGCTCGCCCGAGGCAAGACGGCCGGCTATCTCCAGGATGGGCTTTTCCCCCATGCCGTAAACCAGGATATCCGCCTTGGAGTCCAGAAGTAGGGATCGGCGGACCGTATCCGACCAGTAATCGTAATGGGCGAAACGGCGGAGACTCGCCTCGATGCCGCCAATGATCACCGGTATGTTCTTGTAGACGGCGCGGATACCGCTTAGGTATTGCAGAATCGCCCGGTCAGGACGAAAACCGGCTCTGCCTCCCGGGGAATAAGCGTCATCTTTGCGGGGTTTTTTAGCGGCGGTGTAGTTGGCCACCATGGAATCCATATTCCCGGCCCCAACCAGAAAGGCCAGACGGGGCCTCCCCAGCGCCGTGTAGGAGGCCGGGTTATCCCAGCGGGGCTGGGGGATAATACCTACCTTGTAGCCCGCCGCTTCCAGAACCCGGCCAATAAGCGCCGCCGCGAAAGAGGGATGATCCACATAGGCATCGGCTGAAACAAAGACAAAATCGCAGGATTCCCAGCCCCGTTCCGCCATATCCCGACGGTTTAGGGGGAGGAAACGAAGATCAGACCCCAACGACCGAGGTAACCTGGGGCACTTCCTTCTTGAGATAGTTCTCGATACCCATCTTCAGGGTCATCTGGGCCATGGGACAGCCCCCGCAAGCGCCGGTAAGCTTAACCGAGACCGTCCCGTCATCGGAAACCGACACGAATTCCACATCCCCGCCGTCCGCCTGGAGGGAAGGCCGTACATTATCGAGAGCGAC
>JAISWN010000341.1 GCA_031271075.1 Treponema sp. | reverse complement strand
GGCCAGATACTGGGAATTTCCGTCAGCAGGGCGCTTTGGGAATCCAGCAGGGTTCCGATTTCCCGGATAGGCGTCTGGGCCGACGCGAGATAGGCGGAAAGCCTGCGCACATCGTCCACTTCCTGAAGCAGCCCCTCCGGGGTCTCCTGGATGTTGAAAAAGACGGAAAGATCCCCCGAGGATGATCGGGCGTCCCCCGGCTGTTTAACATCCGCCCCCAAACCGGCAAGGATCTCCGTAAGGGTGGTCTCAAAACCCCGGGCCTCCTGGAGGAGACCGGTTACCTCATCCCTTAACTGATCAAGGTTGGCCTGGACATCCTTAAGACGGCCGTCCTTGCTTGTCAGCATAGCCTGGGTGCTGGTGTAAGAAGCGCCGTACCAGAAGAAGGCCCCCACCAGCCCCCCTATGACAAGCAGGAAACAGCAGAAAGAAAATATGGTGATATGAAGATTATAAACCTTTCTTTCCGAATGAGGCACTAAAACGACCGTGTAACGGCGGGTAAGAATTCTGAAAAAGCCCTTAAAGAAGCCCCCCGCTCCTCCGGCTATGACAATAGTGATGTTTTTTATCGTCTGCACGAGGGAATTTTCAAATCGTTTATACTCATGAACCGAAGCCACAGCCTACCTCTTCGATATTTTCGGCAAAAAAACCCATTGCCCTAACTGTTTAAAAAAAATACCTACACCGGCCTTAAAACCCGGTTAATTTTAAAACTACCCCTGATTGTATAATTATAGCATGGTTTACCAGAAAAAAACAACATGGCGGGCCGCCGATTACCGCAATTTATACGTGAAAATCGCCGCTATCCGGTAGAAATCCAGCCTTACCGGGTCATCCGTGTCCAACTCCCGGTATTGGTAGTAGTACCGGCTGCTGTTGTTCCGATCCCCGTCCCGGTAGTTCCGCATGGTCCGGGTCTGGATGAGCAGGGAGGTCTCCAAATCCTTGGTTACCGTGAAGCTGAACAGAAGGCTGAATGTCCAGCGGTCCATTCCGTCTCCCCAGTAGCCCCCGTGGGGGCTGTTGTAGAGATACCGGTCCGCTTCCGCCAGAATTCCCACGGTGTTGAGAGCCAGAGGCATACGGTAGCCCAGAAAGTAGTTCCCGTAGTAGTTGAAGCCGTTCCGGTTCTCCTCGCTTCCCGCCTCAAAAACCCAGGATTCCCCGTGGGTGGCCTTGGTGTAGCCCTGGTAGTGGAACTCGTGGTAGGTCCGGAACACCAGGTGATGCCAGTCCCCGGGGTATAGGGCCGCCAGATCAAACTGGAAGGCCCCGCCAAGATAGGCTTTCCCCACCATGCCGTCCAGGGGGTAGCCCTTTATCTCTGAAGTACGCTCCCCCATGGGCCGGGAAAGAGCGTCGCCGCGCCGGGTAATTTTGGGCAGGTTGAGCCCCAGGCCGTAAATTTTACTGTCCCCCAGGGTGATGTTCCAGCCCGAACCGATTTTGAAGCCTCCGGCAAGCTGAAAAAAGGCAATGGGGGTAAAAACCGCCTCAAAGGCGCCGTTTAAGGACAGGGGGGAAATTTCCCCCCGCAGGGTGGCGCTTAGGTTGTTCTCCGCCGTGAGGGGGCTCCCCGCCAGAGGGCCACTGTCCCGCAGCAGGGGGAAAAGGTACCTGAGACTGGCGCTGATCTTTGCCTCCGGCAGGCTGGAGATCTGGAAGCCCAGGCCGGCACTCCGCTCCACCCGGATTTCCGCCCAGAGATCCGCCGCCGGGAGGACGGCGGCCAGGATACCCAGGAGGATCGCCTGAAGCCCCCTCTTCCGGCGCGCGCCCACCCGTCTCATACCGCGGCGAATCCCGCCTTGATAGCCTCTACGTTCATGGGGATGAATTTGTGCTTGTCCGGGGTAAAGAAATTTTTCAGGATAGCCTCTGCCTCCGAAAGGGACAGGGCCCCGGTAAGTTTTGCCATAGCCCCCAGGGCGACCATGTTGGCAAAGCGGATATTGCCGATTTTCTCCGCCAGGCCGCTAAGCTCAAGCCTTACCGCCCGGATATCCTTCCGTTCCGGCTCCTCCTTAACCAGGGTGGAGTTGATTAAGAGGACGCCGCCTGGCTTCAGGATACCCTCGCAGAGGGGGAGGGAGTCGGTGTTCATCACCAGCGCCGAGTCGGGAACCGTAACCAGCGGGCTGGCGATCTCCTCATCCGAGACGATCACCGAGGCCCGGGCGATACCGCCCCTTTTTTCCGCCCCGTAGAAGGGAAAGAAGGTAACGTTTTTACCCTCTTTCATGGCGCAGTACACCCAAATTTGCCCCAGGGACACAATGCCCTGCCCGCCGAAACCGGCAAAAAATGATTTTTCCGTCATAGGGAATTCCATTTCTAAAAATACCGGATTTCTCCCCCGGGATTCAAGCCCGCGAACCCCGCCTCCGCGACGAGACGCGGGGGGCTTCGTATATACTCCCCAGCCGGGTGGTGATGAAAAGGGGCGGATATACTGGAGTTAGGCGAAATGCCCCTTGACATGGTTGGCAAAATGGTACCTGGATCCGTATAAGAATATTCTGTAATTCTTTGTATTATAACGAATTACATCAAAAAAGGATTTCACCTATTAGGTGAATGGATCATTTAACGTAATTCCTTGTATTATAAGGAA
>JAISWN010000331.1 GCA_031271075.1 Treponema sp. | reverse complement strand
GCCCGGCGTATCTCCTCCGGGGAGGATAGATCCGTTTTGGTGATGACTCCCGCCGCGGCGATTCCAAACATGGCGGCCTGTCCGGGGGAAAAGTAAACATTCGGGTTTGTGCTGTCCTGGAGGAAAAGGACGAGGCCCGCGTCCGCCGCGCTTACCACGAGCCGGCTTCTCATGCTGCGGTTCTCCAGGTATTCCCCCGGCGTGTCGATGGCGTTGCCGACGAGTCCCACGGTCTGGGTTTTTACATAGATCCGGGGAAGCCCGGCAAGGTACTGGCAGAGGGTGGTTTTGCCGCAGGAAACCGGCCCCATCACCATGATCCGCACCGGTTAGCTCTTGGTAATTTCCGTGGGGGCGAAGCGCAAAACATTGGACAAAACGTTCAGCACCTCCCTCAGAGCGGCTTCCACGCTGGCCACATCGCCGTTCAGGAGCAGGGAACCGGAAAAACGATCCACAAAGACAAGGCTTACCTCGGCGGCCTTGGCGGCGATATCCGCGCCGATGATGGCCCCTTCCCCGGGGGTAATGGTCATGATTCCCAGGGCCCCTGAGTGCACATCCACGGCCCCCAGTTTCTTGTAGAGCCCCGGATCGGGGTTGGCGATTACATGGGCCAGGGTTACCTGCTTGCCGGGAACGAATTCCTGGATAATCCGCTGTTTTTCCGAATCCCCGATCATCTGTACCGCCTCATCCGCATAATCTTGCCCCCATAGTCTCACCGCATACCCATCCGCATCCCCCGGTTAAAGCTACAAAAGGGTCTCGAACAATTCGGGGCGGGGATTGGGGATCACCGTCTCGGCGACCAGCGCGCCCGCTTCCCTGGCCCCCCGGCTTCCCGAGTCCAGGGCTGTTTTTACCGCGGCCACATCGCCTGAGATAACCACAAAGGATTTGCCCCCTATGCCTGTGGCAAGCCGTACATTGAGCAGATCCACTTCCGCCGCCTTCACCGCCGCGTCCGCGGCGTATACCGCCTGGGTGATAGTGTAAAATTCCATCACCCCCAGGGCGTTTACCTCCCGGGGCGGGGAGGTCTGGTTAATGGCGGGGATCACCTCCGGGGCCAGCCGGGGTATCACCACCGAATCCACCACATAATGGCCGCAGAGTTCCCTGGCCGCTTCCACGGAAGCCTTAACCGCCGCCACTTCCCCGCAGAAGAGGATATGGTATTTTCCCGGGCAGGTTTCCCGGGCGAAGATAAGCCGGGTATCGGCGGTTTTAAGGATACTGTCCGCCGCTTCTATGCCCTTGGCGATACTCGAAAATTCCACAAAACCAATCGTCTCTATCATCATCCCTTCCCTTCAGCCTCGATCACGATACGGTTCCCCGCTTCCCGGACCAGCCCGTCTATGGAGGCGTGGATCTTCGCCCCCAGGGCCCCGGCGGGGATATCCGCGATAAGCTCCCCCTGGCGGACCCTTTGGCCGGCCTTTACGCAGGGAAGGGACGGAAGGCCGGCGTGCATCTGCAGGGGGATGGCCACCCGGCCGCAGGCCGGGACATCGTGGAATTCATCCGCGGGGATGTGGTAGTAGGGCAGAACCCCGGCCCGGGAAGCCATGCGCTCCGAAGGTATGCGGCGGTAGGGCCGGTCAATGGCGGGCCCGCCCCCCGGGGGAGGCTGAAACTTTATTCCCCGGCGGCGAATTTCCCCTTTCACGAGAACATTGATCCGGCAGGGTTGTAGTTCCATGGGGCAGGCGTAGATTTCACAGATACCGCACTCGCAGCAGAGCATGGCGTTCCGTGCCGCCTCAATCCGCGTCAGTTCTTCCATGCTTTGAGCCGAGGCGAAAGCCCTCATCACCAGGTGGGGTCTGAGGGGGCTGCCCAAAAGAGACCGGGGACAGGAGGCGGAACATATAGCGCACTGGATACAGGCGGCCCGGGCCCGGTTTCGCATGTGGATCAACGGAATCTCGTTTCTCCTTCGCAGGTAGTGATCCCCCGGCAAAAGGATGATCCCCGATGTTGTCTTGGTTACCACCTGGTCTTCCGGGCTCTCAGGGTCATTTAGCCGGCCCATGACAGGGCCGCCGGTAAGGGTACAGTAGTCCCCGATCTTTGCCCCCCCGGCTAAAGCGATGCATTCCCCGTAACTCATGCCCAGGGGGACCCGGAACACGCCGGGCCGGGCTACCTCCCCGGTAACGGTAAGGTATTTGTGGGTTACCGGTTTTCCCTCCAGGGCGTCGGCCACCGAAAGGAGGGTGCCCGCGTTGGAGACAAGGGCCCCCGCCTGGATGGGTATGCCGCCGGGAGGCACGACGCGCCCCGCCGCCTCGTACAAGAGCACCTGTTCGTCCCCGGCGGGATACACGCTGTCCAAAAGGCATAGTTCGATCTCCCCTTCGAATTTGGCCGCAGCCCCTTTTATGGCTTCGATCTGCCGGCGGTAACGCTCTTTCAGTACGAAGATAAGCCGTTTCGCCCCCAGGTGTTCCTTTACCGCCAGGGCGGCGGCGCAGAGCCTTTCGGCAAAACGGGCCATAATGTACTGATCGGTTCTCAGGAGGGGCTCACATTCGGCGCCGTTCACCAGGAACAGTTCCGCCGGTTTTGCGTATTTTACCTGGGCCGGGAAGCCCGCGCCCCCGCAGCCCACAACTCCCGCCTCAAGCGCCAGTTGGGGAAGGTTCATTCTTCCCCGGTTTTTTCGGTTTCGCAGGTGTCTATGATGCCTACAATGGCCGCGTCAATGGGGACGTTGTTCCTTACCGCGTAACGGGCCGTACTGCCGGATACCACCAGAACTTCCTCCCCCTCTCCCGCGCCGACCAAATCCGCTGCCACAAAGGGAGATCCGGTGGAATCTTTCTCCCGGACTACCATGAATTTAAGCCCCTCCAGGGAAGTTTCCTTTTTGGTGCTCCAAATATGGCCGATCACCTTACATATCTGCATGGACTCTCCTTTGTCCGGCCCTTTACCGCAAGGGCCGGGAACAGGTTATACAAACTTGACCGAACAACCGGCGCCGGAAAATACATCCTTGGCCGCCGGGGTAATGATGCTCCCCTTGGCGAAGCTTAAGGTTCCGCCCCCCTTGGCGGCCAGGCGTTTCGCATCCGCCTCGGTAACAAGGATCCTTTGAGGAGGTTTTTGAAGGGGTGTTTGAGGCCGAACCGGGGCCCCTTCGCGGCCCGGCGCGGCTTCCGGAGGGGGGGCGGCCTCTCCCAGAATCTCCGCCCGGTCTCCCGTTCCCAGCATGCACGCGTTGGCCTCGTCAAAGTCGATGTGCATGGCGGGCATAAAGGTATCCCCTACCCGGATGGCCACATCCTCAAAAACCAGGGGACGAGCCGTGTTTACCCGGACCCGTACACCGGCGCCTTCAGGGACACCCAGGGCTTCGGCGTCCTGGGGGCGCAGGTGGATATGGTTTTTTGCGATAATCGCCGCCCCTTTGGCGTGCAGGATCCCCGCAGGGCCCGCGATATACAGATCCGCCGCCCCGGAAAGGTTCCCCGAAAGCCGTAAAGGGGCCTCCACCCCCAGGACCCGGGCGTCGGTTAGGGAAATTTCCGCCTGTACCGCCTGGCGCAGGGGCCCCAGGACGGCCACGTTGGCGATATCCCCCTTAGGGCCTATCAGCCGTACCCGCTCTCCGCTTAAGAATTCCCCCGGCTGGGAGAGGGCCCGTTTCTCCGTAAGACCCGAGCCGGGCCCAAAGAGGGTGTCAAGCGCCTCCCGGGTAAGGTGCACATGCCGGGCCGAAACCTCAACCGGAATAACCGGCCCCTCGGGCACCGGAGAACCGGAACAGGGCTCAGCCTTACCGTAAAGCCCCTTCTTTTCCAGGACCTTTTCTACAATCCTCCGGATCTCTTCCCTATCCACGCCAAGCCCCCTCCTTGTACCGCTTCCCCATTGTTACTACTCCCCTGTTTTGGGGCTTCTTTGGGAAATATGACGGCAAAAAAGCCAATACACCGCGCTTGAAAGGCGGTTAAGGGTAAGAATGATATCCTCCCGGGGGTACTCGCTCCGGGGGCAGAAGGTCTTAACCGCCAGAAGCTCCGCGCTGCGGACGCGGGTCCGCAGGGTGTTGAGCCGCAGCGCCAGGGGGCCCATGGTATACTCCGGGTTCAAGTGGGGTATCCCAAAGGCGGTCTTTACATCGTGGGTCTGCCCGCGCAGCTCCCCGGCGGAAAGGCCGAAGAGGCAGGGGGGGTCAAGGGGGGTCTCGTTCACCTCCGCGGACATAAGCCCCCGCAAACAGAGGAGTATTTCCCCCAGGCCGTTCCTGATTTCTTCCTCACCCTGTTCCGCGGCCAAGAGGCTGGCCTCAAGCACATCCGCCTCCAGGGAATCAACCGCTCCCCGGAAGGCGATACGCCGGTGGGTCTTTGGCACCAGGAGATTGGCCCGCAAATGGGTCATGTGCTCCGGTTTTTCGGCGTAAAACTCCCCTGTCCCGGCATCCACATAGGTACTCTTCCCCCGATGGGGGATAGGTTTGACCGGCATGCTTTCCGGCCTTTTAGGACTTTCCTTCAACTCGATACCCCGGGAAACGAGATACTCCCGCGCATCGGGCGTTACAAAAGCGCCGGAAGGCGGGGTGTACTCTTTGCAGGCCGCGGGCAGCAGGAGGCTGCGTAATTCGGCCTGGGTAATGACCCGCATTACTTGTCGGTGGTTTTAAGGGTCGGCAGTATGTGTTCCACATCCCCATGGGGCCGGGGAATAACGTGTACCGATACCAGTTCGCCGACTTTCGCCGCCGCCGCCGCTCCCGCGTCGGTGGCGGCCTTAACGGCCCCCACATCCCCCCGGACCATGACGGTAACCAGCCCGCCACCCACATGCACCTTGCCAATAAGCCCCACATTCGCGGCTTTTACCATGGCGTCGGCGGCTTCTACCGAGGCTACCAATCCCTTCGTCTCCACCATCCCAAGGGCCAACAATGTTTCAGCCATCTCCGTTTACCTCCTGAAAAAATGCTATTTATTTACGGCCGCCCTTTGGGCAAGCCGCGTTATAACCATTTCCGTAATAGATTCCACATCTTCCCTGGTGAAATCCACCCTTTCCGCCTTCCCCGGTCCGGGGTTTTCCCGGGAAACGATCCCGGCGGGTTTCGGGTCCTGTTTTCCCAAAACCGCCCCCGTGTGGGCCCGTAAATCGGCCAGGCTGCGGCAGCCCACGGCCACCCGCCTGATATTGATAAGGTTCATGGGGGTAATGTTGTCGCTGGTGGCGCTTTTACCCACCGCGCCGCAGCCAAGGGTCAGGGCCGGGGCCAGGTTTGTGGTGGCCCCCACGCCTCCCAAAGCGCCGGGGGTATTCACCAGGAGCCGGGACACGGCCTTTTTCAGGGAAAATTCCCGGATAACCGCCTCGTTTTTGCTGTGGATGCACATGGTATGCCCCGCCCCCTCATTGGCAAGAATGGCGATACAGCGTTCGCAAGCCTTTTCCCAGCCCTCTTCCTCGTAGAAGCCCAGGACAGGGCAGAGCTTTTCCCGGGAATAGGGGTTGTCCCTGGCAACCTCGGTCTCCCGGGAGATAAGCGCCCGGGTTTCCGGGGGAACCTTTATCCCCGCCATTTCCGCGATATAAACCGCCGGTTTGCCGACGATTTTGGGGTTCATCCGGTTTCCCGCGAAGAGGAGGCCCTTAAGCCTGTCGCTTTCGGCCCGGCTAAGGAAATAGGCCCCCTGGCGCTGGAATTCCCTGACCAGCTCGGCGGCAATGGGGGCGTCCGCCACCACCGACTGCTCGGAGGCGCAGATAGTGCCGTTGTCAAAGGTCTTGCTGTCCAGGATCATCCCCACCGCGGCGGCAATATCGGCGCTGCGCTCGATAAAGGCCGGGCCGTTGCCGGGGCCTACCCCTATGGCGGGGTTTCCCGAAGAATAGGCGGCCCGAACCATGTCTTCTCCCCCAGTGGCAAGGATGATGCTTACATCCCGGTGTTTCAAGAGGGTGTCCACCGCCTGGGAGCTCACGAGGCTTACACAGCCAAGGATCCCTTCCGGCGCGCCCGCCGCGGCCAGGGCCTCCCTGATAACCCGCGCGGTTTCCATGATGCAGCGCAGGGCCTTGGGATGGGGGCTAATCACCATGGCGTTCCCCGCCTTGAGGGAGATGAGGGTTTTGTACATCACCGTGGAAGTGGGGTTTGTTGAGGGGATAAGGGCCGCCACCACCCCCATAGGGACGCCGATCTCCAGGATCCCCGCCGCCCGATCCTCCCTGATGGGGCCGAGGGTCTTCATGTTTTTGATGCTTTCCCAGGTAGTGTCGCTGCCCAGGATGTTTTTCAGCACCTTGTCCTGCCAAACCCCGAAACCGGTTTCCCCGGCGGCCATTTTAGCCAGGGCTTCGGCTTCCCGGACACAGGCGTCCCGGACGGCCCTGCAATACCCGTCCAGGGTTTCCTGGGTACAAGCGGCCAGAAGCTTCTGCCCCGCCTTTGCCGCGGCCACCAGATCCCGTACCTGCTGAATTGACTCCAGATCCTTGTCCATGTTCCTCTCCCCCTATTTAAGCCTCAGGGGAACCGCGGCGGTATCGCGGACACTTTGGGCGAAAGCGTCGCAGGCGGCGCGGCAGGCCGCCTGTTCCCCGGTTAAAAGGCCCCCGGCAAAGTTGGTTTCCGTGGGGGGGCCGTAAAAAAGCGCCGTACTTACCCGGGCCGCCTTCAGCGCGGCGTCCAGGCCCAGGATAGCCTCCGCCGGGGGGGCGATAAGATAGGCCAGGGAGGCGCCCTTCTTCACCTTGGCCGTCTTTGAAAGGTAGCCGCCGCTTTGGGAAATACAGTGGGCCAGGTAATAGATACTGCCTTCGTCGTTGGCCTCGTAAAAACACACGTCATAGCGTATGCAGGATTCGGCGGCCTCAAGACCGCTGCGTATATCCGAAGGGCCGGGGCCGGAGAGGATGCCGATAAACTCCCCCGCCAGGCTGGTGGAGGCGTTTTTAGCCCCCCCGTACATGCTCCTGGCGTAAAGAACCCGCACATCCGCCTGCTTGGTGGCCTCGTCCAGGGCGATATAGGACACATCGTCCGAATCGGTGGTGATGATACCCAGGCTCCGATCCCCCGCTTCCGCCCCCAGGTTTTTCAACAGATCCGGATCCGCGTTGGGTATGATCCGCATGCTGAGAATAGTTGTTGTAACAGGATCGCCCTTCACGCCCGAAACTCCTTACCGGCAGCCTATTTTTTGAAGTCTATCCCGCTGGCCTTATTTTGCAGTATCTTCTCTATCAGATCCGTGAGGTAGGCCCCCGCCTCAACCGCGGGAAGCCCGTTGGCGTGGATGTTCGACACCACCGTCCTGCGGGATTCGGGCTGCCCCACCCGGGCCTGGTAACAGAGGTAGGCGCTCATGCTTTCGGCGGTGGCAAGGCCGGGCCGTTCGCCGATAAGGATGCATACCAGCTTCGCCCCCAGGCTTTCGGCGAATTCGTCTTCTATGGCAACCCGGCCGTAGCGCACAAAGAAAGGCTTCCCCATGCTGATGTTCCGGGAACCCAGCCCCTCCCGCATAACCGGGAAGAGGTTTGCGATATTGGCCTCCACCGCCCGGGAGGAAAGCCCGTCGGCCACGATCACCTGAAGGTCCCGGTCTTTTTCACCCTGCCGCAGAAGGATCTCCCGGCTTTCAGCGGAAAGCTGCCTTCCCAGATCGGGCCGGGTGATATGTTCCCGCCGGTCGCCGCAGCGGCTCTGCAGGACGGGAAACCCGAGGCCGTCCAGGAGTTCCCGGGACACGTCCCGGAAAACCGCGTCCCGGGCCGCGGCGTGGTCCGCGCGCAGCTTGAGCAGGGTTTCGGTCCGCAGCCGGGGGCCCGCCCGGCCCACCCCGATGCGGGCATGGGTAAGGATCTGCATCCGCCTGAGGGCCCCGGGGTTCTTTACCCCCCGATCAACAGGTTCCGCCTTCGCGGGGAAGCCCTGGTTTTCGTTTTTCCCCCTTTCCGGGACGGGCAGGATCTCGCGGGAAGAGACCGGCTCGTCCTTTCCCGCCTGCCCCCGGACACAGGAGGGGGATGTTTCTTCAGGAACGGCGGAGGGTATGGCGGAAGGAATGGCGGAAGGGGCCTTCCGTCCGGTTTTTCCCCTGGCCCCAAGGTATTCTTCCACCACGGCGGCGACTATGTCGCCCAGTTCGGCGGCCTCAATCATGATAGCCCTTCCTCCGTAAACAGGGTGGGATCCCCCGCCCGTTTGCCGAGCCTTCCGTTCTCCCAGATCCCCATCTTTTCAAGCCAGGCCTCAAATTCCGCGATAGGCCGCAGCCCCAGGCTTGCCCGGATGGCGGAAATATCGTGGTAGGTGTTGGTTTGATAGTTCAGCATAATGTCGTCACTGGTGGGTACGCCGATGATGTAGTTTACCCCCGCCTGGCCAAGGAGCATAGCCAGGTTTTCAATATCGTTTTGCTCGGCCATCATGTGGTTGGTGTAACAGCAGTCGCAGCCCATGGGCAGCCCCGAGAGCTTACCCATAAAGTGATCCTCCAGGCCCGCGCGGATAACCTGCCTGCCGTCAAAGAGGTACTCGGGGCCGATAAAACCTACCACCGTGTTTACCATGAAGGGCGCGAAAACCCGGGCGTAGGCGTAACAGCGGGCCTCCATGGTTACCTGATCGGCCCCGTAGTGGGCGTCGCTTGAAAGCTCGCTCCCCTGCCCGGTCTCGAAGTAAAGGACATTCGGCCCCGTGGCCGTTCCCCGGCTTAAAAGCAGATCCCTGGCCTCCCGGACATGCTCCGTGGTAAAGCCGAAGGCGGTGTTTCCCTTCTCGCTTCCCGCGATGGACTGGAAGATCATGTCGCAGGGCGCCCCCCGGCGCAACGCTTCAATCTGGGTGGTGATATGGCCCAGCACGCAGATCTGGGTGGGTATTTCAAATTTCCGTTTTATCTCGTCAAAACGTTTCAGTATTTCCGTTACCCCCGCCACCGTATCGTTAACCGGGTTAAGGCCGATGAGGGCGTCCCCGCAGCCGTAGGAAAGGCCCTCGAAAACCGAGGCGGTAACCCCCTCCACGTTATCGGTGGTATGGTTGGGCTGCAAGCGGGTAGCCATGCGGCCCCGGAGCCCGATGGTAGTGTTACAGTGGGCCGGTACCCGGATACGGGAGGCGGCGTATACCAGATCCAGGTTAGTCATCAGTTTCGCCACGGCGGCCACCATCTCGGCGCTGAGGGCCCGGGAGACCCGGCGTACCGCCTCCGGGCTGGTTTCGTAAGAGAGGAGCCATTCCCGGAATTGCCCCACCGTCCAGCCCCGGATTTCGGCGTAGATAGTTTCATTGATCCCGTCCTGGTTCAGCCGGGTAACCTCATCCTCCTCGTAGGGTACCACGGGGTTTTCCCTCAGTTCCGAAAGGGTCATTTCCGAGAGAACCTGCTTTGCCGCGACCCGCTGGATGGCGTTTTCCGCGGCCACCCCGGCGAGAATATCGCCGCTTTTCTCCTCGTTTGCCTTGGCCAGGACCTCTTTCACATCGGTAAAGCTAAAAACCTGCCCCGCGAGATTCGTTTTATACACCGCCCATCCCTTTTTTGGTACTAGTACCCCCGCACGATTAAACTTGCGGATTTGGGCGCATTCCCGCCTACGGCGGGAACCGGGCTATCCGCTTCAATTCCTCGACCCCCTCGGGGGGTCTGCGGGATTTCCGCTTCTATCCCTTGCGCTCTGCCAAGCCTTGCGTTTTCCCGCCGGGAAACAAAGCCGCACTTTCATAGTTGTCGGGATACTAGTCCCCCAAGTTTATCCGAAAATCAGTGTCTTTATCACCACCGGTACCACGATACCGCCCATAAGGGGCATACCGATATCAAGGTAGGTATGATCCCTGGCGGGGATAGAATCTAAAACCGCCGCCGGCCTTCCCTTCCCCAGACGGGAATAGGTCAACTGGCCCAGGGCCTTCGCCATATCACTCTCGGTTACGATGATAAGCGGAGATCCCGCCGGGAGATTCCCCTCCGCGGCCCGGGCAAAGGCCCCCGCCGCGGCGTTTAATTCAGCATAACCGGGATTACGCGCCCCCGCTATGGCTATGGCAAGCCGTTCCGTATCGTATTGGGCGAGAAACCAGCGCAGCTTCTCCGACAGTTCCTCCCCCTCGCCCCGGTAACAGGCCGCCTCTTCTTCCGGCGTAAGACGCAAAACCGGAAGGTTCCTGAGGGGAAACACCCCCTGGGTGTAAAATATGGTACTCCCCGAAAGGCTTACCGTATAGGAGCCCGCGCCGACCACGGTGGCCCGGATCGTTTCCCCTCCCCGCAGAAGCCGCAGGCCGCTGCAGATCCTGCTTTGCCGCAGGGCCCTTCCCAGAAGCACCCCGATGTCCCCGTAGGCGAAGGTTTCATCCCCCGTGTTATACACCAGATCGGCCACGCCCCCGGAAAGAAACACCGCGTCGGGAATGGTATCGGCCCGGAAGAGCCCCGCCCCGGGGGTACGGAGTTCTTCCAGGATAGGTTCCGCCGGACGAAGCCCCATGGCCATCTCAAGAACCTCCGCCATGGCCTGGCAAAGCCCGCCCAGGAGGGCCGGGTCCGCCGGGTCGCCGGGACGGAGGGATATGTCCTTCCAGTCCGCCGCGGCCCGGGCAGGCTTTGACACGGAGCGGACGCGCCCGTCCTCCACCCGCACCAGCCGCCCCCCCACGTCGTAGGAACCGCTTGCCTTAACCGCGCCGCCTGAAAAGACAACAATGTTACTGGTACCGCCCCCTATATCCATGTTCGCGGCCAGGGCCATATTACGGCTTGACCAGTCCTGGGCGCCCGATCCCTGGCCGGCGATAAGCGCCTCCAGATCCGGGCCCGCGGTGGAAACCACAAAATCCCCCGCCAGTCCGCTTAGGACTTCAAGCACCCTCCGGGCGTTTTCCTTGCGGGCCGCTTCCCCGGTGATGATCACCGCGCCGGTATCCGCCTTGCGCTCCGGAAACCCCGCCCGGGCGAACTCGGCGGTAACGATACCCCGCAGCCCCTCCACATCCAGGGTTTCCGCCGAAAGCAGGGGGGTCTGGTGGATACCGCCCTTGTACAGCAGCTCCTTCTCTACAATGTCCACCTGGGGTGCGGAGAAATACCCGGAAGTATCCGCCATGGAAAGGCGGCTAAAAACCACCTGCACCGTGGAAGTCCCCACGTCTATGCCCACGCTGATAAGATCCTGCCCCATTGGTTTATAGTACAACCGAAAGGCCCCGGATACAACATAACGCTGATATTGCCTGAAACTGCCGGGATGATTATATTTGGAGCATGAGTAAAGGCATGACTATAACCAACGAAAATTTCGAGTCCGAGGTTCTTAAATCCCCGATTCCGGTTTTGATAGACTTCTGGGCTGACTGGTGCGGGCCTTGCAGGATGATCGGCCCCATTATCGATCGGCTTGCGGCGGAGTACGAAGGCCGGATCAAGGTTGGCAAGATCGATGTGGACAAGGAGACGGCGCTTTCGGACAGGCACGGCATCGTATCCATCCCCACTCTTGTGGTATACAAGGACGGCAGCCCCGTCCAGCAGAAGGTAGGCGCGGCCTCCAAACAGGATATCGAGGGGCTGTTTAAAAGCCTGGTGTAGACAAACCGGGGCAACCCATAGAACGCGGGCCCTTTTGACCCGCGCCGAAAGAGGGGAGGTTACCCCTCGTAACGTTTGGGGTTGTTCGGCCCTCCCGGAGTCGCGCCGGAAGCGACGGTAATGTACCAGTCCCCGGCGTTGTTGCTGTCGGAAACGCTTTCTTCCCGGCAAATGCTGCGGGTGAGGGTGGTACTTCCGGCAATTACCGCGTCCTGGGGGCCGGGTATGTTCCCGTCCCCGGAAAGCCAGGCCTCCTGCTGGTAAAGCATGTCCGCCGCCTGGACAAATTCTTCTTTTGACCACCAGGAATCGGGAGTTTCGCTCAGCATTACCGCGTCGATGATCCGGTCATCCTGATCCGTCAGGTAAACCGTGTCGGTCTTGTGAAGCAGCTTGGCGGAGTCCGGTATCCAGAAATCTCTGGCCTCCTTGTTGGCCTCGGTGCCCTTGGAAAGGGCCAGATCCGGCCCGGTTTCATTCACCGCCTCCGTATCCGAATCCAAAGTACGCAGATGAAGGACAATGTACTCGCCCTGGGCAACTTCCGCCGGGGGGAACTCAAACACCAGGGGCGCCTTGGTATTCCCGGCGATATAGAGACGCAGGGCGCCCAGGTTCCCGGCCTCCAGGGTTTTTAGCTCCACGAATTCCGTCTTGGGTTTGGAATATTCCGTCCGCAGCTCGTTGATGAGAAGCCAGGGAACTCGCTCGTTCCTGGTGCGGAAAGGGATCAGCACATTCAGGGTATTCCCGGCGCTGTCTTCCACCAGAAGATCCGCGATAAACCGTTCCCCCCCGGCGTAGTCTTCCCCCAGGTCCCCCAGGGTAAGCTTTACATTGGAACCTTCGCTTGAGGACTCAACGGGCAGGGAGGGATCAAGGCTGAGGGACCTGACCTTTACGGGAAGGGAAAACTGAAAGCTGACCTCCCGGCTGGAAAGGGGCCGGTAGGCAAGGAAGACCGGGGCTTCCGAACTGGAACCGAGGATCTGTTCCACCATTTCCCCGGTGGAACAGGCGGACAGGACACAGAGCAGAAAAACCCCCCGACTGAGAGCCCGGAAGATGTTCGGGCGGAACACGACCAATTTATCCATAAAGAGACCTCCTCAATTTGGGCAGCCCGGGCCGAAAGGCCGGGAAGCCCGGTTTTTGAGTTGATAAGCCGGGCCCTTTCAAGATGTCGGATTTTGGAACCGGCTCAACTCACCCCTATATAGGGCGCGGGGATGCGTGGCGGTTTAATCAAATTGGAAAAAATTTACGTAATTATGCCCTCACGTGCACCCGGGCGGCTTGGCCGGACTATCTTTACTAATCTAGTAATCTTTTATTCATTTCATCGTATGTTTATTCAGTAACTCACGGACTTACCCGCCCGGCCCCGCTTCCCGCCGGTTTCCCCGGCTTTTTTTAAAATTTTTCTCCAAAAACCCTCGGAACTTT
>JAISWN010000303.1 GCA_031271075.1 Treponema sp. | reverse complement strand
GTCAGGTTCTTGTAGCGCCCGAAGAGGACGTTGAACACCGCCTGGGTTCCCACGATCTGGCTGGTGGGGGTTACCAGGGGGATGTAACCGCAGTCCTTCTGAACCACCTGGATCTCCTTCAGAACCTCGTCGATCTTGTCGGAGGCGTTCTGCTCCTTAAGCTGGTTCTCCAGGTTGGAGAGCATACCTCCGGGAACCTGGGAGGCGAGGATACGGGTGTCCGCGCCCAGAAAACTGGATTCAAATTGGGCGTATTTTTTCCGGACTTCCCGGAAATAGGCGGCAATGTCCAGCAGGGGAATAATATCGAGCCCCGTATCGTACTGGGTACCCTTAAAAGATTCCACGATGGTCTCCGTGGGGCTGTGGCTGGTTCCCATGGCAAGGGAGGAGATAACCGTGTCCAGAATCTCCGCCCCCGCCTCGGCGCCTTTTACCAGGGAGACTACCGAAAGGCCGGTCGTGGCGTGAGTATGGATCTCCAGGGGAAGATCCACCTTGGCCTTGATGGCCTTCACAAGGTCGTAGGTTTCGTAGGGCTTGAGGAGGCCGGACATATCCTTGATACAGATCGAATCCGCACCGAACTCGGCGTAGCGTTTCGCCAGATCCGCGTAAATTTCCTTGGTGTGGTAGGGTGTGGCGGCGTAGGAAATAGCCATCTGGACATGCTTGCCCGTCTTCTTGGCGGCGTCCGCCGCCCGTTTCAGGTTCCGGGGATCGTTACAGGCGTCGAAGATGCGGAACACGCCGACGCCGTTTTCCGCGGCCTTTTCCACGAATTTATCCACCACATCGTCGGCGTAATGCCGGTAGCCCAGCAGGTTCTGCCCCCGGAGGAGCATCATGATCGGGGTGTTGGGAAGGCCCTTTTTAAGGGTTCGGAGCCGTTCCCAGGGATCTTCATTCAAAAAACGAATACAACTGTCGAAAGTCGCCCCGCCCCAGCCCTCCAGGGCCCAGAAGCCTATCTTGTCCAGCCTTTCCAGGGCGGGAACCATATCGGCGGTGGTCATACGGGTAGCGAACAGCGACTGATGAGCGTCCCGCAGGACCAGATCGGTCAATTTTACTTTAGGCATAGTTTCTCCTTAAATATTTCCGTGGAAATTAACAGTCCGGGAACAGGGAAGGGCGTTACCCGCGTCCTTTTCCCGGCGCCGCTTAATTTTTTCCTTCCCGCTCTTTGCGATACTCGGTTACGGCGGCGCTAATGGCCGCGGTTACGGCAGTGCTTTTGTCGGATGCTGAGGGGCCGGCGGAAACCGCCTGGGGAAGGGCGCCCGCATCCTTATCCAGACCCAGCAAGCGGATGCCCCTGCCAACAAAAGTTATACAGATAACCATAACGATCAAAAAACTGAACACGATCCCCATGCCGAGCAGGGTAAGGACTCCGCTCTGCTCCAGCATATCCACAATAGTCATATAGCCTCCTAGTGTTTTATAAGTAAAAATATACCGGAAAGAGGCTATTGTATTCAAGGGTTAGGAAAAAACACCAAAACAGGCGCTTTTTTTAAAAATCTTAGCTGACGCTTTCCCGGAACTTCAGCTTTTGGGAAAGGCCCTAAATTTACAGGGTCTACTTTTAGCAGGTGATAAAGTGTATACTAAAAGAAACGTAAATGGAGCTTGTTCCAAAACCCGGTTCGTTTCGGAACAGCCTCAACGGTTCAACAAACAGGGGGAATTATGGACAGAGACGAGCTTATCGCCCGGGCGGAGGACTATATCGGGAAAGAAAAAGATCCGGTCTTCCGGAAGGAAGTGGAGGATCTGCTCGCCAGGGCGGATTCGGCGGAGGAATTCAAGGAACTGGAGGATCGGTTCTACCGGAACCTGGAATTCGGAACCGGGGGGCTCCGGGGCATTATCGGGGGGGGCTACAACCGGATGAATACCCTGGTGGTAAAAAGCGCCACCCAGGGGCTGGCCGCCTACCTTATCAAAACCTTCCCGGACAAGGCCCGGGAGGGGAAACTTTCCGCGGCGCTTGCCTACGACAGCCGCCATTATTCGGCTGAATTTGCCGAGGCCGCGGCCCTTATCTTCGCCGCCAACGGGATAAAATCCTACCTCTTTTCTTCGCTCCGGCCTACCCCGGAGCTTTCTTTCGCCATCCGCAGGCTGGGCTGCGATACGGGGGTGGTGGTAACCGCCAGCCACAACCCGCCCCGGTACAACGGGTACAAGGCTTACTGGAACGACGGCTCCCAGGTTATCCCTCCCCACGATAAGGGGATCATTGAGGAAGTCAACAAGGTGACGGGCATAAAGGAAATGGGCAGGGAGGAGGCTCTTTCCGGGGGGCTTCTCAAGATTATCGACCGGGAGATAGACGAACCCTACCAGGCCATGGTAAAGGCGGCCCTTTTCCGGCCGGAACTTATCAAGGCGAAAGCCGGGGAGGTGAAGATCGTCTACACTCCCCTGCACGGTACCGGGGCCATGCATGTGGAGAAAGTTTTGGGCGATCTGGGGCTTAAAGTGATCACCGTGCCGGAGCAGCGGGAGGGGAACGGGGACTTCCCCACCGTCGCCTTCCCCAACCCGGAAGAGGCGCCGGCCTTGAAGATGGCTATTGAACTGGGCAAGGCGGAAAAGGCCGATGTGGTCATGGCTACCGACCCGGACGCGGATCGTTTCGGCATAGCGGTCCCCTCGGGCCCGGCGGGAACGGCGTCGCCGGATTCTTCCGGGGAAGGGGGCGGTGAATTCACCCTGATCACCGGGAACCAGATGGGGGTACTCCTGGCCGACTACATCTTCCTCTCCCTCAGGGAGCGGGGAAAGCTGCCGGCCAAGGCCGCCATGGTCAACTCCATCGTCACCACCGGGATGCAGGCGGAACTGGCAAAATCCTACGGGGTTGAATGTATCGAATGCCTCACCGGCTTTAAGTGGATAGCGGACCTTATGCGGAAATGCGACGCCCGGGAGCTTCCCAATACCATCGTCTTCGGTACCGAGGAAAGCTACGGTTACCTGGTGGAGAACGATGTCCGGGACAAGGACGGGGTTTCCGCCGCGGCCATGACCGCCGAGATGACCCTTTACTGGAGGAGCAAGGGCAAGAGCCTCCTTGACCGGCTGGAGGAACTCTACGCCAGGAACGGGTACTGGCAGGAGATGGGGATCTCCAAGTACTTCCAGGGGCCGGAAGGGCCGGCCACCATGCAGGCTATTATGGACGGATACCGCGGGAACCCGCCTGAAAGCCTGGGGGGAGTCAAGGTGGAGAAGGTCCGGGACCTGAAGGAATCGGTATGGATCTATCCCCAGGCAGGGGGCGGCGCCGGGAAAGGCGAAAAGGTGGATCTTCCCAAGAGCGACGTCCTCCAGTTCTACCTGGAAGACGGCACCGTGGTAAGTGCCCGGCCCAGCGGCACCGAGCCGAAGATCAAGTTTTACGCCAGTTGCCGCGCCCAGGTGGGAGCGGGCGGCCTTGGTGCGGCCAGGGCCGAGGCGGCCCGGAAACTTGAAGCCATCGCAAGGGACATCAGGGCGGTAATTGGGAGCTGAGAATATTAACCCCCAGGGCGCATCGAAGCGAAGGTTCGCGGGCGAAAACGGGATGGAATACCCGGTTTCTTCCTTGCTTTTCGCCTTCCTTCTTCGATTTTTTCGCCTTAGCGGTTATTTTTCCGGTAAAGTGAGCATTTCCCAAAACCCGGTTGGTTTTGGGAAATGCTCTTGAAAAAGCGGTCTAAAGCCCGCTTTTTCTAATAAATTTAAAGTAGCTTTCCCAAAAGCTGAAGT
>JAISWN010000293.1 GCA_031271075.1 Treponema sp. | reverse complement strand
CGGGCTAAACTTACGGGAAAAGCCCCCGCGCAAGGGATTGGAGGGGTGCGAAGCAGCCACGGCGCATTGCGCCGGGGCCGGAGCTTAGCGGAGCCCCGAAAAGCCCGGTTTGCGGCGTTTTACGCCGCAAATGCGCCCAAATATCGCTCAAATCCTTTATACGGTAAAATTACTGGAGTGGGTTTACAGATCCCCGCTTTTTTCGTAATCTCTTATACAGGAGAATACTATGCTTTTATCCGAATTAGGAGCCCCCATCGGGGAATTATGGGAAAAAATCGACAAAACCTGGAGGCGTCTTTGAAGAGCCCCAGAGGGAAGGGAATTCCGGCAAGTCTGAGGCTGCCTCCGGTAAGTCTATCAGCGCGCGGATAGCGGAAATTGAGGCCCGGGCCGGGGAAAGCGGTTTTTGGAACGACGGGGCGGCGGCGGAAAAGATCATGGGGGAGCTTAAATCCCTCAAGGCCCGCTACGAGCCCTGGAAAAATCTTCATGCGGAAGTGGAGGATCTAAGGGCCCTCTGGGAATTGGCCTGTGAGGCTAAGGATGAGGGGGAGGCGGGGGGCATAGAGGCGGCGCTGAAGGATCTTTCCGCCCGTTACGAAAAGCGGAATTTTTTTGAACTTATGCCCGGCGAGGTGGACAGGAACGGTTGTTTCCTCACCATCCACTCCGGCGCGGGGGGGACCGAGGCCTGCGACTGGTCCCAGATGCTTTACCGCATGTACCTGCGCTGGGCGGAGCGGAAGGGATTTTCCATGGAAGAGGTGGATCGTCTGGAAGCGGAAGGGGGAATCAAGTCCGCCACCTGCCGTATCGACGGGGACTACGCCTACGGCTACCTCAAGGGTGAAAGCGGGGTACACCGGCTGGTGCGGATCAGCCCCTTCGACGCCAATGCCCGGCGGCACACCAGTTTTGCCAGCGCCTATGTGTTTCCCGTGATTGACGATACCATTGAGGTGGAGATCAGGCCCGAGGATCTCCGGGTGGATACCTACCGGTCCGGGGGAGCGGGGGGACAGCACATCAACAAGACCGACAGCGCGGTGCGTTTTACCCACCTTCCCACCGGGATCGTGGTGGCTTGCCAGAACGAGCGGAGTCAGATCAAGAACCGGCAGATCGCCATGAGCATGCTTAAAGCCCGGCTCTACGAATACTACCGGCAGGAGAAAGAAAGGGAAAACGAGAAATTCGCCCAGGAGAAAAAGGACATTTCCTGGGGCAACCAGATACGTTCCTATGTGTTTCAGCCTTATACCATGGTGAAGGATTACCGGACAAAGGCGGAGGCGGGGAACATTCAGGCGGTGATGGACGGCGACATTGATTCTTTCATTGAGGAGTATCTTCGTTTCGCCTGGAGCGGTAAACAGAAGAATTAGTTCAAGGTAGTCGCGGACCTGCGGTCCGGGTCCATAAGGTGTCTACATTATGGACAGACACGAATTAGGAGACTGCGGATTTGTTTTTTACCCGGCAGCCGGTTTTGGTTTTTTTTCCGGTTTTGTTTTTTTTACTTTCCGCCGCGCTTCTTTTCCCCCTGGGTAAAAAGGAGGAGGAGCCGAAGGAGCCGCGGGATACCGAATGGGTGCTTTCGGTTACCGCTTTTGACACATCCGCCCTGCCCGAGCCCCGCAAGGTGATTGGGGATCTGCTTCAGCGGCGGCTGGTGGACTCTCTCAATTCCGTAAGTTACCGGGTGCGGGTGTCTCCCGAATACGCCTGGTACGAAGGCCGCGCCTGGGCCCGGGATCAGGGGCTTGCCGGCAAAGCGCTGGCGGCAAAGCGGGAGGAACGGGACAAGCTGCTTTACCGGGGAGATCCGGGGTGGCGTTACCGCCGCAACCTTAAAAGCCTTGAGAAGGAAATAAAAAACCTGGAAGAGGCTATGCTAAAGACGGAGGCGGAAAAACCCCCGGTGGAAAGGGAACCGGTTTTTCATTTAGCCCAGGAAAACCAGGACGGTAAATTTTCCCCTCCGCCTGAAGCCGGAAAGGAGTTCCGGTTTTGCCAGGATCAGAAGGCCGACGCTTTCCTCGCGGGAACGGTCAGCGAGTACTACGGCAGGGTCTTTATCGCCCTGAAGCTTTACGCCGCCTATACCGACGCCTATATATACGAAGACCAGATTATTTTTTCTCCCGGTGACATTGACGTTGCGGCGGGAGAGCTTTCAAGCCGGCTCACTACCGCGGTCTCCGGTTCCCGGCCGGCGGAGATTGCGGTAACCACGGGACTTCCCGAATCGGTTATCCTGATCAACCGTTCTTTTGCCGCCCAGGGGGAACTGGAACGCCGGGAACGCCCCCCCGGCAAGGTGACGGTGGAAATTCTCGCCTCCGGTTACGAGAGCGCCCGGGGGGAGGCGGAACTCAAAAGCGGGGAACTGACGGAGATAGCGGTGAATCTCCAGCCTCTGGATCTCACGCCGGTACAGGTTGAATCCGGCGAGGGGGCCGATCTTTCGCTGTACCTTGGCGCCCAGTATATGGGGGAAGCCCCCCTTACCCTGATGCTGCCCCTGAACCGGCTTGAGCATTTATACGCGGAAAGCCCCCGCGGGGAGGCGGAGGAACTGGTGTTTCCCGTAAGATCCCCCGGCGAAGGGACGGCTTCCCTGCCGGGCTTGTTTTCACAAAACCCGTTCAGGGATATTTTCGGGAAAAAGAGTTTCCTTGAAAACAATAAAGAAGATAATAAACTTGTTCTTTATACCAAGCCGCTCCCTGTGGGGAAGGACAGGGTAGACCGGGCCCGGCGGCGGTATTACTGGGCTTGGGGCGGAACCTGGATTACCGGCATAGCCGCCTGGATGCTTTACGGCAACTTCCAGTCCCAGTCCGACGCCTTAAATTTCAGTCCCAACAAAGATATGTACGACTCCGCCATACAGGCGAATTATCTGGCTATTGGGGGTATCGGGCTGGTTAGCCTGGCGGTCATCGTGGAGTTTATCCAGATGGGCCGGTATATCCACACTGCCGGTGAGGACGCCCCGGCGGTAATTAAGTAAGGGGATTGCATGAGCGCTGGCGGTTTCGCCGAAAGGTTGAAGAATTTTTTCGGCCTCCGGAAGTCCGTTTCGGATGAACTCTTTGAGGATCTTACGGATCTCCTGGTGGAAGGGGACTTTGGCGCCGCGGAAGCCATGAAAACCGCAGATAAACTGCGGGCCCGCTGCAAAAAAGAAGGAATCGGCGATCCCGGGGCGGCGCGGCTGGCCCTGGCGGGACTGCTTGAAGGGACCCTTCTGGGAGGAGATGAGGCTTCGGCACCGGAGAGGGCAAATCCCCCGGGGACATCTTCCCTGACAGTAATACTGCTTTTGGGGGTGAACGGGGTGGGCAAGACCACCACCGCGGCAAAGCTGGCCCGTTACTTCCGGGATCTCTACGGGAGGAAACCCATTCTTGCGGCGGCGGATACGTTCCGGGCGGCCGCCATCGATCAGCTTAAAATCCACGGGGAACGCCTGGGGGTACGGGTGGTGGCCCACCAGCACGGGGGAGACAGCGCGGCGGTGGTCTACGACGCGATTGAGGCGGCCCGGGCCGGAGGGGGGGATCTTATACTTGCCGATACGGCGGGCCGGATGCACACCAGGGCGGCCCTGGTGGAAGAACTCAAGAAGATCGACCGGGTGGTGGAAACCAGAGCCCTGGCCGATGGAAAAGGCCGGGAGGCGAAGTACCTTAAGTACCTGGTACTGGACGCTACCACGGGGCGTAACGCCCTTGCCCAGGCGGAAACCTTCCACCAGGCGGTGTCCCTGGACGGGGTGATCCTGACCAAGTACGATTCGGGCGCCAAAGGCGGCGTGGTTTTTTCCCTCATGGACGAGCTGGGGCTTCCGGTTATCTACCTCTGCGAGGGGGAGAAATATGAGAACATCAGGCCCTTCGATCCTTCCGGGTTTGTCAGGGAATTTACCGGTCTTGACTGAAAAGGCGGCCGGGGGCCTGTTCGTGCCCATGATCAACAACCGTGAGGGTCCGTCTGGTCCGTGGTTAAAAATTCCTATGCGTTTATCCCGGCATAATTTCACTTTAAAAAGGATTTGAGAGAAATTTGGGCGCATTTGCGGCGTAGAACGCCGCAAACCGGGCTTTGCGGGGCTCCGCTAAGCTCCGGCCCCGGCGCAATGCGCCGGGGCTGCTTCGCACCCCTCCAATCCCTTGCGCGGGGGCTTTTCCCGTAAGTTTAGCCCGGCAAATGTAAAACTGCTGTTATCCCGGCCGCCCCGCTTGCGTTTTCTTTTACTCTGTGATATAAATTTAGCTATGAACGACAGGCGGCTAAGCGCCGCTGCAAGCCGGTTCTCAGGGCAGAGCTTGCCCAAGCAAGCAAGCAAGCAAGCAAGCAAGCAAGCAAGCAAGCAAGCAAGCAAGCAAGCAAGCAAGCAAGCAAGCAAGCAAGCAAGCAAGCAAGCAAGCAAGCAAGCAAGCAAGCAAGCA
>JAISWN010000270.1 GCA_031271075.1 Treponema sp. | reverse complement strand
GCGGCAAGGTTCTGCAGGGTTTCGGGGTAGGGCCACTTGTGGCAGCGTTCTATCTCGCTTAGGAAATTCATCGAGATATTCGCCCGTTTGGCAAGTTCCGTCTGTGTCCAGTCGTGGCGGTTCCGCAGTTTTCTTATGTTGGCGCTTAAAACGGCGCGTACATACTCTCCGGTCATAGGGTTATTCCAAATTCGAAGCGCAAGAAAAGATATGAGTGATTAGGAATGATAAAAAAACCCCACGGAGGACTGGCAGCTTGCCTTGGCAGTTTGCCTTGGAGTTTCGCGGAGGTTTTGTTACCAATCCGGGCTTGTCGCACTACTCCCCACCCTGTACTCCCCCTTTATCCTTTATCCTGTCGTTCTCGTTCCCGGGAGACACCTTGCCTAAGAGCGGGAAACAGGTATAGTTAGAGTCTGTCCATAATGTAGACACATTATGGACTCGGACCTCAGGTCTGCGACTTCCTTAAAAAACGCGTTTGCGTATGCAAATGCATCGGACTAAAAGTCCGCGGTCCGGCCGCAAAGTAACCGGCTTTGTGGACAGACTCTAGTTAAGACAGGTTACAACATGGCAGTACGCAAAAATTTTTGTCTCTGGCTTCTCCTTACGGCGCTTTTCCCCTCTTGCGGGAAGGACAAGGCGGGGGGTTCCGCGAATGGCGGGGGGGCTCTCCATGTGGCGGTGATGCAGGAGGCCCCTTCTCTGGATCTTCACAAGACGAGCACCCTTATCGCCCGGCAGATAGGCTCAGGCCAGATATGGGAAAAGCTCCTTACCCTGAATTCCCAATCCGGCGCGGAACCGGAACTGGCGGAATCCTATGAGGTTTCCGGGGGCGGCCGGGTGTTCAGCTTCCGCCTGAGGGAGGGGGTCAAATTTCACGACGGTTCGGTGATGGACGCCGGGGACGTGGCCGCCTCTATGAACCGGTGGATAGATTCCTACGCCGCGGCCAGGGAAATGGCCGGGGATTCCCGTTTTACCGTTACCGGGGATCGCGGGGTGGAGATACGTTTTGAAAAGCCCGCCGTCACCTTTCCGGAGGTGATTGCCGGCGCCCCCCAGCCCGCGGTGATAGCCCCCGCCGAAGTCTGCGCCGAAGAGGACAGCCGGGGTTTCATGAAGCGGTACATAGGAACCGGCCCTTTCCGGTTTTCCCAGTGGAAGCCGGGGGAGTACATCCTGCTGGAAAAGTTTGACGCCTATGTTCCCTACGGGGACCCTGCACGGGGGGTTGACGGCTGGGCGGGTTACAAGTCTCCCGGAGTGGAACAGATTTACTACCATACGGTTCCCCACGCGGCGGCCCGGATCGCCGGGCTTGAGGCGGGGAGGTTCCAGGTGGACTACCATGTGGATAACGATGACCTTCCCCATCTGGCCCGGCTTCCCAATACCGAATCGGTTACCTACGAGGCGGGGAGCCTTACCTTCATCTTCAACAAGAAGCAGGGCCTTGGGGCGGATCTTTACTTCCGCCGGGCGCTGAACGCCGCCTGCGGCGCGGAAGACATCCTGGGGGCTGTTTTTGGGGATCAATGGGCGGTAAATTCCAGCTACATGGAGGAGACCCAGCCCTACTGGAGATCCCAGGCGGGAAAGGAACACTACAACCGGAAAGACCCGGATCTGGCAATAGAACTGCTGCGCATGTCCTCCTACCGGGGGGAAACCCTGCGGATCCTTACCTCCACCCCGGGAACCACCGAGCGGGGAGTATTGGTGTTCATGCAGCAGCTTGAGGCGGCGGGGATCAAGGCGGAGATGACGGTGGTGGATTGGGCAACCTTGCTGCAGTACCGGACGGATCCGGGCCGTTACGATATCTACACGTCCAGTTTTTACAGCGTTCCCCTTCCCTCACTAAAACTGTTCTTTAGCCCTTCCTTCCCCGGCTGGACGGAGGATGAAAAACTTGCCGCCTTTCTGGGGGAATTCAACGCCGCCGGAAGCCGGGAGGAGGCCCGGCAAGCCTGGGAAAAACTCCAGGCCTATTCCTGGGAGTACCTTCCGGTGATCAACGTGGGGCATTTTTCCCAGACCCACGCCTGGGACAAGGGAGTGGAAAACTTAAGCGCCTGGAACGGGCTTTATTTCTGGAACGCGGTTTTAAAAAAACAGGAAAACTAAGATCCCATGGGAAGGTATATGGCGGGCCGGATCACCCAGGTTTTACCGGTCTTATTCACCGTGTCGGTTCTGGTGTTTGCCCTTGGGTATCTCGTTCCCGGGGACGCGGCGGCGGTTATCCTGGGGGGGGAGGCTTCCCCGGAAGACCTCGCCGCGCTGCAGGAGCGGATGGGGTTTAAGGGATCGCCCCTTTACCGGTATTTTCACTGGTTGTCCCGCCTTCTCCGGGGGGATCTGGGGCTTTCCGCCCTCAACGGTATCGGGGTGCGGGAGCTTATCGCGGGCCGTGTCGGCCCCACCGCGGGCCTGGCCGTCTATTCCCTTTCAATCGCCGTCCTTATCGCCCTGCCCCTGGGGATCGCCGGGGCCTGTAAAAAGGGGAAGGCCGCCGATCAGGGCTTAAGCGTCCTGGCCTTCCTGGGAATCTCGGTTCCCGGCTTCATCCTGGGGCTTTTCCTCATGTTCCTCTTTGGGGTATGGCTGCGCTGGCTCCCGGTTTCCGGTTACACCCCTCTGTCGGAGGGTTTCCTTCCCCACATCCGTTCCCTTACCCTTCCGGCCCTGTCCCTGGGCTTCATGTACGCCGCCCTCCTGATGCGGATGACCCGCTCCGCCCTGCTGGATGCGCTGGGCAGGGATTATATCAGAACCGGCAGGGCCAAGGGGCTGGGGGAATTCCGGCTCCTCCTGCGCCACGCCCTGGTAAACGCCTTTCCCCCGGTTATCGTGACCCTGGCCCAGAGTTTCGCGGGCCTCCTGGCCGGGGCGGCGGTAATAGAATTCCTCTTCGGCATCCCCGGCCTCGGTTCCCTGGCCGCCGCCTCCATAGGCCGCCGGGATGTGGAGACCCTCCAGGGGATCATCCTCCTTGCGGCCCTGGCGAACATGGGGCTCAG